>NZ_DJJJ01000022.1:0-7285 GCF_002434085.1 Acinetobacter sp. UBA6571
ATTAAATATTTTTTAAGCAATTTATCGGGTTTTACAGAGTTTTCTGATCTTTAAATGCTCACTCTATAATTTTTGAGGTACTTAGTTTCCGATTATTCTCAAGATAAAACACATTATTGCAATCATTTACGTGCAGTCCGGGCCGGCATGACTTATGCTAAAGGTATCTTCTGATGTCAAGCCAAACGAAATTATGAAAAATTGGGTCGATCCTGAAGCTAAAGCAGAAGCTGAACGTTATGACAATCCTATTCCAAGTCGTATTTTGATTCAAAAAACGATTGAACAGTTACAGGCGCCGCAATCCCATGCCGACCTGGTTGAGCATTTTGAAATCCAGGACCAAAAAAGTATTGACGCGCTTAATCACCGCCTGATTGCAATGGTACGTGATGGACAACTGGTCAAGGATGGATTCAAGTTTCAGCTGGTTGCTGACTTGCCTACTTATGAAGCTACAGTGTATATCAATACAAAAGGTATGGGCATCGCACAGATTGATGGCCAGGATAATTTGTATTTACCAGAACGTGAACTGCGTCTGGTCTTTAATGGTGACCGGGTACGGGTACGTCAGACCAGTACTGACCGCAAGGGTAAAGCTTGGGGCTTTATTACTGAAGTAATCCAGCGCCGGGTCAAGCAGATTATTGGGCAGCTGAAAATGTATGAAGGTGAATATTTTATTCAGCCTTCCATGCCAAACCAGCATCAACCGATTACCCTGGAAAAAGAACTGATCGATCACGCCAAAATTAACTTGGGTGATATGGTGCGTGTTGCTATTGATGATTATCCGACTCGGGAAGAGTTTTCTACCGGTCATATTGTGCAATCAATGGCAGATAAAGCCGATACTGAAATTATCATTCCACAAACCATCTTGGAATATGGGCTGCCTTATGAGTTTCCTGAAGAGGTTTTAAAGGAAGCAGCCAGTTTTAAAGAGCCGGATGAACAGGACCGTCAGGGCCGGGTAGATTTACGTGATCTGGCTCTGGTCACAATTGACGGTGAAGATGCACGCGATTTTGATGATGCCGTATACGCAGAAAAACGTCCGGGCGGTGGTTATCGAGTGGTGGTCGCAATCGCTGATGTCAGTCACTATGTACGTTTGGGCACAGCACTGAATGAAGAAGCTGAAGAACGCGGGACCTCTGTGTATTTTCCGCATTTTGTCCTGCCGATGTTGCCAGAAGCGCTCTCTAATGGTCTCTGTTCACTGAATCCGCATCTGGACCGCTTGTGCATGGTCTGTGATTTAAATGTTTCACGTGCCGGCCGTGTTACCCAGTATGAATTTTATCCGGCAGTCATGCACTCTAAAGCACGTCTGACCTATACCCAGGTTGCTGCCTATCTGGACGGTGACAGCCAGGCTGTCCCTGAAGATCGTACTGTTCGCAAATCACTTAATACCCTGTTCCAACTTTATCAGGTCCTGAAAGAATTACGTGCAAAACGTCATGCGATGGAATTTGAAACTGTCGAAACATATATGACATTTGATGAGCTGGGCGGTATTAAGGAAATTTTGCCACGTAGCCGTAATGAAGCACATAAACTGATTGAAGAATGTATGCTGCTGGCTAACGTTGCAGCTGCTGAATATTCATTGAAAAATGAAATTCCAATGTTATATCGGGTCCATGATGCACCAGAGTTTTCGCGTACCCAGAAAGTACGGGATTATGTGAAACTCCTGGGGTTAAATTTCCCGGAGCAGCCAACTCAGGCTGATTACCAGGCCGTCATTGAAGCAACAAAAGACCGGATTGATGCACCAAGTATTCATGCCGTGTTATTACGTTCTATGATGCAGGCTTATTATGGACCAGAAAATATCGGTCATTACGGTCTGGCTTATGAAGCTTATACTCATTTTACCTCGCCAATCCGCCGCTATCCGGACTTACTGTTACACCGCGCAATTAAAGCACATTTGAAACATAAACAGTTTGCCCTGTCAGGCAACCAGCTGGCTGAGGCAGGTGAGCATTATTCTCAGACAGAACGCCGTGCCGATGAAGCCTCCCGTAGTGTAACAATGTGGCTAAAATGCCATTATATGCAGCAGCATCTAGGTGAAGAATTCGACGGTATAATCAGTGCTGTAACTGAATTCGGGCTGTTCGTTACCCTGAAAGATCTGTACGTTGATGGCATGCTGCATGTCAGCCAGCTTGGAGATGACTTTTTTGTCTATGACCAGCCGAGTCAGAGTCTGATTGGCCAGTCTCGTGGCCAGGTTTTTGGCTTGGGAGATGAAGTCAGAATTAAGGTTGCAGGTGTTCAGCTTGAAGAACGGAAAATTGACTTTGAGCTGGTTCGGCAACTTACTCATGCTGGACGAGCAGTGCGTAGCCGTGCCCCTCGCGTTGCACAGGTGCGGGAAGAAAATCACGGCGTACGCAACAAGGATGACTCTGGTGAGCAACCTGTCCGTAAAAAACGCAATAAAAGCAGTAAGCCTAGCTCTTATACCAAGAAGTCAGGAAAAAAATCTGCTGAAAAGGCTTCTGTAAGCAAAGAAGCTCCCAAGAAAAAATCAAAGGATAAGAAGCGCAGGTCCAATGCCAAATCACGGCAGGATTAAATCTTCTTTATTTTGGTGAATGGCAAGAGCTAATCTCTTGCCTTTTCATTTTTAGCCTTATTAAAAATTTTATTGCAATCATGTTTTTTAAAAGGCAAGTTTAATGCTCAGCCACAAGATTCCCACGCTTATTTTCCTGCCAAGTCTTGATTTCCCTTTATACAAGACTTACATCTAGTAGCAAGTATTTTGAAAATCAGGCGTATAACGATGACTTTGGAAAAAGCAACTTTACCTTTGCCACAATTTGACCAGATCAAACTTGAGCATTTAAAGCGGCAGATTGAACAGCAGATTGAATATGGCCAGACTTTTTTAAAGCAATTACAGCAAGTCCCAGAAAATCACCAGCAACAGCTTCACATACTGGAACAGGTAGATACGCTTGAGAATAATATGAGCGAATCTTGGGGCATACTCTCGCATTTAAATGCCGTGATGAATAATAGCGAAACACGCGAGATTTTTCAGGCCTTACTTCCTGCCTTGAGTGAATATTATACTGAGCTTGGTCAGCATAGTGTCTTGTATCAGACTTATCAGGCTCTACATGACAGCCCTGACTTTTCCCTGTTGCCAGAAGCTCAGCAAAGCGCCATTCGACTGGCCTTACGTGACTTTAAACTTTCAGGTGTTGCTCTAGAAGGTGAAGAAAAGAAACGCTATGCAGAGATTTCTGCACGCTTATCACAACTCTCTTCAGATTTTTCCAATCATGTGCTAGATGCTACACAGGCCTATTTTAAACCGCTTGAACAGGAGCAGCTCAGAGGCTTACCACAAAGCAGTATCGAGCTGCTAAAACAGTATGGACAGCAGCGTGAACTGGAACAGCCTGTAGCAACACTGGACCTGCCTGCATACCTGGNNAATTATGACTTATGCCGATGACCGCGAGTTACGTGAAGAACTGTATAAGGCCTATACTACACGCGCTTCAGAGCAGTCTGACCATCCTGAATATGATAATAGCCAGATTATGGAAGAAATTCTGAGTCTGCGTCAGGAAATGGCAAAACTGCTAGGTTTTAACAACTATGCTGAGTACTCCTTGGCTAGCAAGATGGCGCCCGATGTAGACAGTGTGAATAAATTTCTGGTTGAACTGGCTGAACATGCCCGTAAGCCCGCTCTGAAAGAAATTGCTGAACTTAAAGCAATAGCCGGCTCAGATGGAGTGAATGAGCTTAAACCTTGGGATACAGCTTACTACTCAGAAAAACTTAAACAACAACAGTTCAATCTGTCTCAGGAAGATTTAAAGCCTTATTTTCCTGCTCCTAAAGTCATTCGTGGTTTATTCCAGATCGTAGAACGTTTATATGGTATCCAGATTGTAGAGCGGGAAGCAGCTACATGGCATCCCGATGTACATTATTTTGAGCTTGAAGACCAAGGCGAAGTTCTGGGCGGTTTCTATTTTGATTTGTATGCCCGTAGCGGTAAACGCGGCGGAGCCTGGATGAGCGGATTCCGTTCACGCATGCAGCAATCCGAACACCTGCAAAAGCCTGTATGTTACATGGTCTGTAACTTTACTCCCCCGGTCGGAACACAACCTGCCCTGCTCACTCATGATGAAGTCAATACGCTATTCCATGAATTTGGTCATGGCCTGCATCACATGCTCACCGAAGTCGACAATATTTCAGTAGCAGGTACACACGGCGTGGAATGGGATGCAGTCGAGCTACCTAGTCAGTTTATGGAATTCTGGACTTGGGATCAGCAGAGCCTGAACCTGTTAAGTGAACATATTGAAACTAAAGATGCCTTACCAGAGCAGTTACTACAGGCACTGCTGGCAGCACGTTTTTTCCAGTCTGGCATGCAGACTTTACGTCAGGTCGAGTTTGCACTATTTGACCTTACTATTCATAAAATGACGCCAGCATTAAATAGCCCGCAGATTCAGCAGGTTCTGGATGATATTCGTGAACAATATGCAGTGGTGCCAGCTGTACCCTATAATCGCTTCCAGCACAGCTTTAGTCATATCTTTGCCGGTGGTTATGCTGCTGGTTACTATTCTTATAAGTGGGCTGAAGTACTGGCAAGTGATGCATTTGACCGCTTTGAGAATGAAGGTATTTTCAATACTGAAACCGGCAAGGCTTTCCGTTCAGCCATACTGGCCGCAGGCGGTAAAGATAAGGCACTAGATGCTTTTGTCAATTTCCGTGGTCGTGAACCTAAAATTGACGCGCTATTACGTCATCAAGGTTGGACGGATCACCCTAAAACCGCTTAAACTAGTCCTTTATTTAATCAGTGTGTGGTTAGGATAATGAATATTAAACGTCGTNNTTATCGCAGGAGTAAGATGTCCAAAATGCGAAGCGCTGGATAAAATTATTATGCTGACCACCGAAGATGATGAATGGATTGAATGCATTGAATGTGGTTATTCAGATCGGCGTCCTACTCATATAGAGCAACCACAGGAGGTTGCTCTTCCTGATGATGTAGGGGTAATCCAGTTCAAGCCTCGTCAGAAACAGTAGGCTGTAAAGATGTCTGTTACAGTGCAAAAAAATAATTCAAACTTATTATGGTTTATTGCCGGCGTTATTACGGCAATCATCGTCATGATCGCGCTGTATTTCTGGTTGCTACAAGATCAGTCCCCTGCTGTCTCACAGCCGGTAGAAGTTAAGCAAAGTACATCAAAGCCTATGAATGCTGTCCCTTCAGACCAGTCCGAACCTCAGCAAGCCAAACAAGGTCCTCCCTTGGTCGATGATCAGCTCCTAAATGAACCTGTTCATCCGGCTCCAGCACTGGCTAAAGAAGAAATTGCTAAACTGGATGATATCCAGAACCAGTTAAAGCAGCAGCAGGCACTTCTTCAAGAACAGCATGCCAGTGCAGATAAACTGATTCAGCTTAAAGAAGAGCAGATTAAATTGCTTGAAGCCCAGCTGGCACAACAACCTTCTAGCTAATCTGTTACCTAAAGATACTTACAAAAAAAGCACTCGAGAGTGCTTTTTTATTAATGACTCAATATTTTACTGATACCAGCCGAACAGCTTAAAAATATAAGGCGCGAAAGTAATAATTAGCATCGCAGGAAACATGACAATAACTGGTAATATCCACCGCTCATAACGATAGTAAAATGATTTATGGCGTACTTCTGCATCCGCATCTGCTACCTCTTCATCACCAATAGATTGACGGGCAAGGAGATGGTTTAAGGCAACAGGTGGCGTGACATAGCCTAGTTCAAAACCAATTAAAGCAATCATCCAGAAATGTACAGGATGGATACCATATTGATAAGCCACGGGCGCAATTGTAGCTGAGATTAGAATGACTGCCCCAAATGGGTCCATAATCATGCCAACAAATACCATGACAGCAACAATCATTGTCAGCACTAAAAAGGTATTGCTGATATCGGTTGGGAAAGCACTCATAATCTCAATGCGTTCCAGAAACCCACCCACACTGACTGACAGTGCCATGAGAATTACTAAGGCACCAATATGGCCCACTGTTTCACTGGTAGATAAATGCAAAGCACGCTTAAAACCTACTTGGGGTTCTTTTACCGGACCTGATCTTGCTACGCTATGATCAGCAGACATTCCTTGTGTTGCGTTAGCTGTAACCACCTGATGGTATTCAGTCGCAGGTATAGCGGTGTTCACTGTAGCCAGCGTAGCAGGATCTCCCATTGTTACTGCATAACGGTCTACAGCAGGATTGTAGCCTACCGTAGTAACAGCTTCCGGGCTTTGCCTTAACTTATCAAACAGAACAATCATAAGCAGAATTACGGGCATCATGACTGGCGCTGTAAATTCATTAAGATCGGTTGCCAGGATATATTTGTAAAATAGCCAGATCAATACAAAGATCAGTACATAAGGTAGTACCGGGCCTATAGCACGAAATGACTTTGGAAAAGCGACACTTGGCGCAGCAATCCGAAATTTCCGTTCGGCAAAGAAGAGTGAAATAACGAGAAACAGTGTCGAAGTCAATAAAAATACATATAAACCATAGTGATAAAGCAAGTCAGTCGTTACTTCCTTGTTCAGTGAAGCGACCACTACAATCAACAGACATGGACGTAATACTACACCAAGTGAGCCAGACATGGCGCTTGCAGCCAGTGCGAACTGTCGGCGCCCACCTGAAAGCCAAACCTCTTTATATATAATTGCGCCGGCTGCAATAACAAAAATTCCTGATGCACCGGTATAAGCTGTAGGCAAAGCAGCAGCCAGCAAAATTAACCAGGTCAAAGTTTCTGGAGCCAAGTTCCATGGACGTAAAATATTCAGGAACATATCTACAATCTGGGTCTGTTTTAACAGCATCCCTGCCCAGATAAATAAAGCCAAATTTAAAAAGATACTGGAGAACTCCACCAATTGTCCGAGATAAATTCCCTGACCCATCGGATAGTCCATGAAGAAAGTAAAGGCCACCCCAGTAATTACTGCCATATAGGCATATAAAGGCACACTTAGAAATGCCAGACCAAAGCTGCCGCCTTCACGTGACGGATTAGGAGGCTTAAACAGATAGAACAAACTGATTAGACTTAATATACCAAACAGGGTAATCCACAGCCCATAAATATTCTGGATTTCCCGGACAATTTCAACTCCGGCATTCATCATTGAATGATATTGGCTTAAAGCAGATGAAGTGAGTAAAAGATTCGCCGCC
>NZ_DJJJ01000034.1:0-65350 GCF_002434085.1 Acinetobacter sp. UBA6571
TTAAAAACAATATCCATTTTGCTCTGGCAGAAGGATTCAAACAACTTCTGACTTTTGGAGGCGCTTTTTCGAATCATATTGCTGCTACCGCCGCCGCAGGCAAACTTGCCGGTTTATCTACTATAGGTATTATCCGGGGAGAAGAACTGGCTCAGCGTCCGTTTAATCCAACCCTTATGCAGGCCCAAGCAAATGGCATGCAGCTCTATTTTATAAGTCGTCATGAATACAAATACCGGGCTGATCAGGCCTACCTGCAGACGTTACAGCAACGTTTTCCTCAGGCTTATATCATTCCAGAAGGCGGTACCAATTCACTCGCTGTAACTGGGTGCAAGGAAATCCTTTCTTCACAAGATCTGGAAAACTATGATGTTTTCTGCTGTGCGGTGGGTACTGGCGGAACTATGAGTGGCTTGATTGAAGCCAGTTCAGAACAGCATCAGGTCTTAGGTTTTCCAGTGCTAAAGGGAGATTTTTTACAAGCAGAAATCACTCAATGGACTAACAAAACCCACTGGCAGCTGCTACAGGATTATCACTTTGGTGGTTATGCTAAAATTACGCCTGCGCTGCTCGACTTTATACAACACTTTAAGAAAGCTTATAGTATTCCTCTTGAACCAATCTATACGGCAAAAATGCTATTTGGACTAATAGATCTGATTCAAAAAAATTATTTTCAACCTCATACCCGTATTCTCGCCATTCACAGTGGAGGATTACAAGGTTTCCCTCTACCTCCTGAATCTTTTTCTGAAAATCGACTATAATGCCGAGCTTTTTTATGACTGGGAATTACTGATGGCTGCAGCATATTATGATGTGATTGTTATAGGTGCCGGCGCATCTGGACTAATGCTCGCAGCTTTGGCTGCCAGACGGGGGCGTAAGGTTCTGGTTGTAGAGAAAACCAATAAAGTCGGCAAAAAAATTCTTATGTCTGGTGGCGGTAAATGTAACTTTACCAATTTATATGTCGAGCCTGAACACTACATTTCCCATAATCCGCATTTTGTTATCTCTGCTCTATCCCGCTATAGCAACTGGGATTTTATTGGACTGGTGTGTGATTATGGTATTGAGTATGAAGAGCGCAAGCATGGACAGCTCTTTACCTTAAACGGCGCCAAAGATATTTTAAACATGCTGCTCAGCGAATGTAAAAAAACAGGGAATGTTGAAATTCGAAGCAGCTGTGAAGTCAAAGCGGTAAATCCACTTTGTGAAAACAGCTTTGAAGTTATCACAGCACAAGGTCAGTTTAATTGTGAATCTGTTGTTGTAGCTTCTGGTGGTTTGTCCATTCCTACACTGGGTGGTTCAGGTTTCGGCTATGAACTGGCAAAACAGTTTGGTCATTATGTTTACTCTACCCGTGCAGGCTTAGTTCCTTTCACCTTTAGTGATCAGTTCAAGGAAGTGACTACCCGTTTAAGTGGTAATGCACTGGAGGCAACTCTAAGTAATTCCTTAAATACTTTTACTGAGGCCCTGTTATTTACCCATCGCGGTCTAAGTGGCCCAAGTGCCCTACAACTGTCTAATTATTGGTGTAATGGTGAAAGCTTTCAGATTAATTTTCTGCCGGGAACAGATATAGCGATATGGTTAAAACAAAAAAAGCAGTCGCAGCCTAAAGTTCTGCTCCGTACATTACTTAATGAATATATGGCTAAAAGTATTGTAGTAGAGCTACAGAACTTGATTTGGCCTGAAGAATCTGAAATTGGAATTGGTAATTTAAGTGACCAGAGACTAGAAGAAATCGGTGAGAATCTGCAAAATTTTAGTGTTAAGCCTTCTGGCACAGAAGGTTACCGTACCGCTGAAGTAACTTTGGGTGGGATAGACACGACTGAAGTTTCATCCAAAACCATGGAAAGCAAAAAACAGAAAGGGATTTATTTTATTGGTGAAGTGTTGGATGTCACTGGTCACTTAGGGGGATACAACTTTCAATGGGCATGGGCTTCTGCCCATGCTGCCAGTCAATATGTATAAGTTATTCGAGATAATCTGTACGTAATAAAATGATCTGGCGCGCCTGCTGTAAACGGCTAATGGCTGTTTCCATCTTGTTTACAGCAAGCCTCATTGAACTTGATTTTTCTATTTTAAACATTGTATTTAAAAGATTTTTAATTGACATAACAGTTCCTTGTTTAGATTTTTATTGAATAGCTGAGTAATATTTTTCTTTAAGTCTTCATCATATATAAACTGTTTCCTCAGTACAATTGAGACCCTATAAAATTTGCCATATTTTCATGACGATATTTGGTCCTAAAGATTTTTCAGAACTCCTCATGCTTCTGTTCTGGACATTTTACCTTTGAATTATGTTCGGACTTATTTTCGGTTATATTCTGTTTATGACTTAACTCAGAATTTTTCTTAAAGATAAACTTATAAGCCGCACTTAAAAAACCTGTAGTAATACCGGCAATAATTAATGGTGCAAGAACCTTGTTGGGTGGACGTCGCTCCGGATAGTTTTGCATTATTTTTATACCTCTCCTGTTATGAACTTAAAAAGAAAGGCCACGCTCAGGTGACCCATCTTTTATTCAGATCAAAGCTTATTTTTGATCATCTTTCTTTTCTGGATTTTTGTTAGCATCTACATTCGGCTCAGCTTCACCTGTAGAGCCAAATGGATTATTAGTAGGCGGATTTACTGGATTAACCCCTACTGAATCAGGCGTAACCTGATCAATGCCAGAGGCTTCATTATCACCATATGGTGCAGTCGTTAATGTCGCCGGAGTAGTATTTGACAAATCAGTACGCATTGGCGCATTGGTATCATTATCGGTATCTGGCATAAAAGTTCCATTCTCCGCAGTTTTAGTTGTGCTGTCAGTTACCTGGGACGAAGCCCCGTCCATAGATAATTCAGATGATTTAGCAGCTGAAGTATCTGTACCTTGAGATGAAGTCATTGACGGGCTAGTTGCAGGGGTGTGAGCAGCTGCAAATGAACCAGTGGTTGAAGTCATTGTTGAACTGGTAGTACCGGAGTCATTATTACGTAAAGGATTTGGATGGTTCGCCTCACGTTTCGCTTTATCAATCAAGTCAGTCAAAACACGTTCAGCCGGTTGGCGTCCACCTAAACCAAAGGCTAGAGCAAATGCTACTGCCACAGCACCCAGAGTCAGACCGAAGGCAAGGTTTACAATAGAGTCGGCAATGCCCATTGCACGTAGACCCATAGCAATTACCAGACCCATGATTAATACACGAACCAGGCAACCTAACCAACGTGAACTATTGTATTCACCACGTTCAACAACATTCGCTACTATATTGGCCAGCCAGAAACCTACTACCAAAATTACTGCACCTAGCAGGATATTGGCACCAAAGTAAATGAACATGGCAATCAGCGCGCTGACCTGCTCAAAACCAAGACGGTTTGCTGCTTCAGACAGAGCAAACAGCATAGTGAAGAATACAATTAGGTAACCAACAATACTGGATACTTTGGCATTACCCATGAAACGCTGAACACCAACCTTAGCTGGTAGTTCATCTGCACCTGTACCGGCAATCAGTTCAGCAACCAGACGACCGACAAAGCGTGACACAATGTATGCCAGAATCAGAATCAGGCCCGCAGCAATAATATGCGGAATTGCGTTCATGATTTCATAGAGCATCGCAGTTGCAGGTTGAGAAATACTTTGTATACCTAATGCTTCAAAAGCTACAATCAGTGCTGTAATCATAATGATTGCAAACACGAATGAACCAAGGAATCCAGGTAAATTAGAATTTTTAAATAAACCTACTTTTTGTACCTGAGTCTGCAAGTCAAGGCTGTTAACCAGACCTTCTACAATACCACGAACAATTTTGGCCAGAATGTAGCCTGCAAACAGGATGATAGCTGCCATGAATATATTAGGAATATATAGCGCAGCTTTATTAACCAGGTTTTGAACTGGCACCAAGAGGCCATCCAGTCCCAGAATAGAAAGGACAATTGGCAGGAACAGTAAAAGGATTAACCAGTAAATGATATCAGCAATATTTTTACTGATAGGACTTACACCGACATCATTACTCAACTTTTCATCAAGTTGTGTACGGGCCAGTACTTTGGTTAAACCGGTACGCACCAGACGTGCTACCAGCCAGCCAATAAAGCCTACCGCGATTGCTGCAATCAGATTAGGAATAAATACCAGCACTTGACTGATCATATTACTAAACGGACCGCTGACGCTATTGATATTCAGAACATTTAAAGCAGCAATAATGGCAATAATTAAAATAAACCAGAATACAATACGTGAGAAAAGTCCCTCATAATTCGGAGACGTTCCTGTAGTTGTAGTGTGCCCTGCTGCATTAGATAATTTATGATTGGTATTCATTTTTTGCAGAAGCTTTTTAACTCCGGCAGCAATGACCAATGCAATAATCCAGCCCAGAATTAATATCACAACCGCCGCAATAATGGGATGGAATTGATCCCAATAGTACATTGCATCAAAACCCGGACCTCGGGCTCCTCCAGCATAGTAATCATTCATTTTGTTATGCCCTCTTGTTATGCTTCAATTTGCTTGTTTTAAAGCGTTTTAAGTTGTTAAGAATGTTTAGAAAGCTAGGCTTATATTCCTTTTCAACATATTTTGTGGACAATGTTTATTCAACTACAGTGAGCATAAATACAACAAATCGTCAGTAAAAGATTGCAAAAAAGCCCTAATGTATACACATTAAGGCTATAGGCTGAGGTGACTTAAGTGGATAGCAATATTTAAACAGCCGCCACTATAGTCTGATCCTCGTCTAGCTAGCCTTATTGACCATGGGCAGAGCCAGTACCGGTATCATGAGCTGCTGCTGTACCGCCAGTATCTGTTGCCGTACTGTCTACTGCCGTCGCTTCGGTATTACCGGCTACTGCTGGGGTTGTATTGTTCATGGAAGCTTGTTCCATTTCTGCATTAGGATGCTGTGGCGGAGCCTCAGAAGAATCCGGATCACGGTCGCCAATCATATAAACCACTAAAGCCGCCAGAAAAATACCTACCGCAATAAGAATATAAATAGGTAAACGGTTTTTTTTTACCGTATCCTGTGGGCCATTAGTATGAGGCGGTTTATTAAAATCGTGTTGCATAGTCATTCTCTTATTCTTATGGCTTGGATTTTCATCATAACAAGCACTTATGTTGTATTGTGTGAAAAAGCATAGTGGGAACGTGTGCAATGTTTCTAAGTTGTAGTTAAAAATGCGCTATACTATTGGGCCAAGTTTTATGCATTCTGTTTATTTATGGCATATCGTCTACAGCGTACCTCACTGGATCTAGACACCGATGTTACGCATCAGTGCTATTTACATCATACGCGTGACCTGCACCTGATCGGGATTATTGAGTTTAGCAAGCCTAGCTATGTATTAAAGTGGGGCGATCTAGAATACTTTCGGCGTCGTACTGAAGAATTTTCAGTAATGCCATTTCCCGATTGTGTAAATGCGATGATCATTGATATTCGTAATATCAGTGCATTTCTGGATCAGGAAGTGCCTATTATTCCTTGGCGCCTGCTTGAAGAAGACTGTCCAATCCGGCTGGTGGTCCCACAAGACCGTATTGAACATTATTCAGGGATATTTGAACCGACTTGGCTCAGTTCAGATGTTGACAGTGCAATTCAGGAGATCCGTGAGTTTGTAGATATGTTTGTACATTAAACATATCTATCTATACTTATTATCCCTTACCAGTAATTTTCCACCGCAATATTTCCCTCACCCCGACGATTCATACTGAGCCCACGCCGTTTCAGTGCCTCCTTGGTATCTTCTACCATTTGCGGATTACCACAAAGCATTACATGACTGGTCTCAGGGTTAAATTGCAGCCCTGCCGCAGCTTCCAGTGCACCATTTTCAATAAGTACGGGCAAACGTTCATGTAATCGGGCATTTGGGTCACGGGTGATAACTGGTATAAAATGAAAGCCTTGATGCCCTTCCCCAAATATTTTGGCCATTTCCTGAATGCGGTCTAGATAAGCTAACTCGGCCTCTGTACGTACACTGTAGACCAGCTGAATTGACTGATATTTAGTCCAAGTTTCAAAATCCTGTAGCATTGATAGAAACGGCGCCAGACCAGTTCCTGTGGCAAGCAGCCATAGATCTTTAGGCAGTGGCAACTGATAACGTGCCAAAGTCAGATATCCATAAGGAATCTTTTCCAGATACAGCTCGTCATTTACTTTCAGGTACTGTAGCTGAGAAGTAAAAGCCCCGTCAGGCACAACAATCGAGAAAAATTCCAGAGTTTCATCAAAAGGTGAAGAAACAATTGAATAAGCGCGTACGATCAGCTCATCTCCAACTTTTAAGCCTATACGCGCAAACTGGCCGGCAGTAAACTTGAAATGTGCAGGTCGTGTCAGCGTAAAACTGAACAGGTTAGAGGTCCAGCGCTGTACTGATAAAACTTTTTCCTGAGTAAATTTTTCAATTGACATGATTTCTACATGGCATGAGAGACTGTGCTCATGGTAGCATGACCATCTATTTATTTTATATTTTTTAAACGTTAAGGCTTCATTCATGCGTATGACATTACGCCAGCTGGCGGTTTTTGTAGCAGTTGCTCAAGAGGGTACCGTCACCCGGGCAAGCGATGCCGTAAAACTGACTCAAAGTGCAGCCAGTATGGCACTGGCAGATCTGGAAGATGGTTTGGGTGCCCCCCTGTTTGACCGCTTAGGTAAACGTCTACAACTGAATGATCTGGGACGTTTCTTGCTTCCGCAAGCTTTAGAAATACTAGGTCGTTGTGAGTCTTTTGAACAGGCTGCTAAAGGTGAACTACAAAGTATTGATTTGCGTCTGGGTGCGACCTTAACGATCAGTGATTATTTAATGCCTGATCTGATGGCTGGCTTCTTGCAGCTTCAGCCCCAAGCTCATCTACAGCTTCAGGTAGGTAATACCCGCCAGATGATTGAAGCTGTAAATCAGTTTCAGCTGGATTTGGCACTCATTGAAGGCTCATGCCATTTACCCCAACTGCAATGTATCCATTGGCGTGATGATGAGCTTGCTGTCTGCTGTGCACCTGATCATCCATTGGCACAGCATAAACAACCGCTGAGTCAGAAAGATTTTTTAAATGCTGAGTGGATTTTGCGTGAAGAAGGTTCAGGTACCCGTGAAGTATTTGATAATAGTATTTTGCAGGATCTACCTGATGCAAACATCCGTTTAACGCTTGGGCATAATGAAGCCATTTTAAAAATAGTTGCTGGTGGTATGGGGGTTTCCTGTATTTCCAGACTAGCTATTGAGCCTCTTCGTGAAAAAGGTCAGTTAGTCATACTAGATACACCCTTCTGGCAGTTAACGCGCCCTCTTTTTATGCTGGTTCACCGCCAGAAATATCAGGGTCCGGGTTTAAAAGCATTTATGCGATTTTGTGAAGAGAGATAAAAAAAAGCGCCTTAAGGCGCTTTTTTTGATCAGTCTACATCATTTTCATTAGCTATATTCTTACTGTCTTTCTTATTTTGGAGCTATTTTTGAAAAAATCTCATTTTTTAGCAGGAATTCATCTGGCTAATATCACGCTCATTCTAGCCAGATTAAGCGGGTACAGGCCTTTGCTATAATGTTACACTCTTAACCTTAACAGCATAATTTGCAGTATTTCAAATTTAAAATATTCTAATAAAAAAAGAGGCTTTCGCCTCTTTCTTACCTCGACAGCAAATATTTTAGTCTTTTTGTACTGAACCAAAAATCTTGTCGCCTGCGTCCCCTAGACCCGGCACAATGTACCCCTGTGCATTTAGTCCTTCATCAATTGAAGCAGTAAAAATACGCACATCTGGATGAGCATCTTCTACTTTCTTGATTCCTTCAGGCGCTGCAACCAGGACCATCACCCGGATATCCTTACAGCCACTGGCTTTAAGGACATCAATTGCAGCCACTAGCGAAGCACCTGTGGCCAGCATTGGATCAATAATCATGGCGATACGATTTTGTACATCTGGAACCAGTTTCTTATAGTAAGTCCGCGCTTCTAATGTTTCTTCATCACGTTCAAGCCCCAATACAGAAACTTTGGCGCTCGGAATCAGGTTTAAAAAACCATCCAGCATACCAATGCCGGCACGTAAAATTGGTACTACGGTAATTTTTTTACCGGCAATACGTTGAGTTGTAACTGGTCCTGCCCATCCTGCGATTTCATGGTCAACTACTGGCAGATCCTGTGTTGCTTCATAAGTCAGCAGCATAGTAACTTCCTGAGCCAGTTCACGGAAATTTTTGGTGCTAATATCGGCACGACGCAAAAGACCAATTTTATGACGGATTAATGGATGTCGGATTTCTTGAATGGGCACGGGAGAACACCTAAAGAATAAGTTTTAGTTGGGGGCATTATAAATGTTTTTTATATCTGAAATAAGCAAAGCCCCCAATGTCTGGGGGCTTTTTTTGTTAAATCCAATAATTTTTAAGAATTATTGCTGACTTAACATGAAGTGGATTGGAGATAAAATCTCGGCTTGGAGCGCAAGCTTGATCATCGGATCTGGATAGATACCCAAGAACAATACCAGCACAGCTGCACCAAGAACCATTAAACCGCCGACTTTCTGGCCCCAGTGCTTATCTGCATCGATACGTGGTGTCTCAGGCGGCGTCATATACATAACCACCATTACACGCAGGTAGTAATATAGACCAATACCCGAACCTACAATCACCATTGCAGCCAAGAACCAGTGCTGGGTAGTAACTGCTGCCATAACTACAAGAAACTTACCAATAAAGCCTGCAGTCAACGGAATACCGGCTAAAGACAGCATCATGACAGTTAAGGTTGCAGTCAGAACCGGACGGCGCCAGAACAGACCTCGGTAATCTGCCAATGATTCAGCTTCATCCAGATTATTATATGGACTCGACATCAGGGCAACAGCACCGAAAGCGCCGATCGTAGTTAATACATAAGTAATCACGTAAACACTTACACTGCCCAGACTTACATAGGTCATACTGACCAGTGCAATCAGCAGATAACCGAAATGCGAAATCGATGAATAACCTAGAATGCGCTTTAAGTTTACTTGACGAACTGCCAGCAGGTTACCGACCAGAATCGATAAAACTGCAATAATGGTAATAATAGTCACTAGTGACTCAATCAGGATCGCACCTGAAGTGAGTATATAGCGCACAAACAGGCCAATAGTCGCTACTTTTGCTGCGGTAGCAAGGAAGGTTGCCATCGGTGCTGGTGCACCTGCATAAACATCAGGCGTCCATTTATGAAATGGCGCCAGCGATAGTTTAAATGCAATAGCAAAGATAATCAGTCCCAGACCAATAATTACCATTGGTTGCTGGATTGCCTGCATGAGTGCCTGTACAGAGTCATAGAATGACAATGAGCCAGTATAAGCATAGATATATGCCATACCCATCAGCAGCATAGCTGAAGCAGTAGCTGACAGCACCAGGTACTTCACACCAGATTCAAGAGAACGGGCGCGCTGATGTGTATAGGCCAGCAAACCGTAAACCGGAATTGACATCAGTTCGAGGCTGATAAAGAAAGATGCATAGTGACTGCTTGAAACCATCAGCATTGCACCAACCACTGAAGTCAGTAGCAGAATATACAGCTCTTCACGGTTACTCTTATAAGTCTCGATATAAGCATGAGACAGTGTTGAACAGGCCAGCGCAGCGATCAAGATCAGTAACTGGTACAGCATGGTAAATGGATCAACCATAAACATGCCCATAACATTCGCCGGTACAAAATGACCACCGAACATTTCCATCAGGATATAGATGACGGACAGGTTTAAACCCACTACTGTGGCAGTAGCAATCAGGTTATGGTTACGTTTGATTGCCGTGAGGATCATTACCACGATCGCAGTTAAGGCCACGATCATCACAGGAGCTAATGGCATAAGCTCGGAAAATGACATTGTGAAGTTCATGGCTTATTGGATCTCCACATTTTCGAGTTGAGTCGACACCTGCTGGGTGACATCAACGACTTCTTGAACAGGAATGTAGCTATTTGCTAACCACGCCATACTTGAGTTGGACACATCAAGGAAAGTTTGTGGATAGAGACCAAGCCAGACTAGACCTAGCGCACAGATCAGTAGAATTACCATTTCACGAGCATTCAGATCTTTTAATGGATGTGAATAATGCTGCTTTTGTTCTTCATTTGGCACACCAAATAAAGCTTTGTGAATCAGGATTAAACCATACAGACCGGCAAATACCAGACTGACTGCTGCAAGAATTGTAAATACTGGGAATTTTGCATAAGAACCCATCAGGATGAGGAACTCACCGATGAAGTTACCTAAACCAGGAATACCGACTAACGCTGCCACAAAGAACATCAGGAAGAATGGCAGATACTGGAACTGACCGCGAATACCGCCCATCAGACGCATATCACGTGTATGTAGACGCTCATAAATCTGGCCACACATAATAAACAATGCAGCAGACGACAAACCATGAGCCAGCATCATGATCATCAGACCCTGGAAGGTCAGGATATTACCGGCATATAGCGCCAATAACACAAAACCCATGTGCGAAATGGAAGTGTAAGCCAGCAGACGCTTCATGTCTGTTTGCTGGAAAGCACACCATGCGCCGTAAAAAATACCGATCAAACCAAAGATAATAGCGATATTGGCAAAATCTGCAGATGCTGCCGGAAAGAACGGAATAACAAAACGGAGCAAACCATAAGCAGCAGTCTTAATCAGGATCCCTGCAAGGTCAACCGAACCTGCTGTAGGCGCCTGAGCATGGGCATCTGGTAACCAGCCATGTAACGGGAATACTGGCAACTTGACCGCAAACCCGATAAACATACAGATCATAAATGCGTATGCAACTGAAGGCAGCTGAGTGTCCAGTGCATTGGCAACGCCCAGCAGATAGTTATAGCTGAAGTTGATGGTACCGGTCATCATATAACCGTAAATCACCAGCCCCAGAATACCGATCAGCATGATCAGGCCTGCAACCTGCGTATAAATAAAGAACTTGGTTGCCGCATAAACACGCGAACGTCCATTTGAACCTTTATGTCCCCAAAGTGCGATCAGGAAGTAGATCGGCACCAGCATCATCTCCCAGAAGAAGAAGAACAGGAACATGTCGATAGCCAGAAATACCCCGATGACTCCACCTAGAGACCATAATAAGTTCAGGTGGAAGAAACCAACATTTTTCTGGATTTCACCCCATGAACAGCCTACTGCCAGCACACCAAGAAGTGCTGTCAGGCCGACCATGAGTAAAGAAAGTCCATCTACTGCCAAATGAATATTGATACCCAGGGTTTGAATCCAAGGTAGTGCAAACTCTGCAGACCAGGTTGGAACCTTCTGGCCCAAGCTATAGTCATAAGTACCAGTCTGCCAAAGAGCAATGGTCAGGCCCAAAGTAACGAGCATGCCAATTAAAGCAATCCAGCGTGGTAGATGTTGGTCGAGCTTGTCGACCAGCCAGCAAATAAAACCTGCAATGAACGGAACAAGGATCAGCGCGGGTAAAATTAAATTGTTTTCCATTTTATTTCCCCACTACCTGAATCACGATCAGGATCATCAGCAACACCACTACCCCGAGTGACATGCTAGATGCGTATTCACGTAGCAAACCGGTTTGACGAGAACTTGTAAAGCTGTTGCCGCTTTTAACTAGCGCAGGCAGAACCAGCCACAGACTGTCAATCGGATCACGACCCATGATCTTCGCGATGAGCAAATATGGTTTTACAAAAACAAGATGATAAAGGGCATCGAAGCCAAAAGCATTACGCCAGATATTGGCAATACCTGTACCAAACGATGTATTGGCAATGCTTTTTACGACATTGTAAGCAAAAGCAAACAGGATAATTCCCACGATCAGACCAGCAATTGCAACACCGCTTGCTAGATGCTCGGCATGTGCAACCGCATCTTCCAGTGTTTCAGGAATACTAAATGCAGGAATAGCTGTAGCCAGAAGCTTATTTACTGGACCTTGCAAGAAGTAACCCAAACCGGTTGACAACGCTGCAAGGATTGCCAGCGGACCCCAATAGGTCACTCCCTTGATTTCATGCGCATGAGTCTTCTCTTCACCAAAGAATACTACCCAGATCAAGCGGAATGTATAAATTGAAGTGAGGAAAGCACCCACTACCCCTACCCAGTACAATGTATTATAAAGTGGCAGGTTGGACATGGCTGACTGTGCATAAACTGCACCAAGGATCGCATCTTTAGAGAAGAAGCCCACGGTCACAATTGGTAACGCTGCCAGTGCACCACCACCAATAACAAAGCACCAGAACACAAATGGAATTTTCTTGCGTAAGCCACCCATTTTGAAAATATTCTGTTCATGATGACAAGCCAGAATCACTGCACCTGAAGACAGGAACAGTAATGCTTTAAAGAAAGCATGTGCCAGCATGTGGAACAGCCCTGCTTGATAAGCTTCTGCACCAACCGCCATAAACATATAACCCAACTGACTCATAGTTGAGTAAGCCAGAATACGTTTGATATCGGTCTGTACCAAGGCAGCAAAACCAGCAACCAGCAAAGTAACCGCACCAGTAATGGAGATAAACTGCATCACTTCTGGTGCCATTTCCATTACAGCAAACATACGGCAGGTTAGGTAGACACCTGCGGTTACCATAGTAGCGGCATGGATCAGTGCAGAAACAGGTGTTGGACCTGCCATTGCATCTGCAAGCCAGGTTTGCAGTGGTATCTGTGCAGATTTACCGGCTGCTCCAAGGAATAACATTAACGCAGTCCAGATAGATAGTGACGAGCTTAGAGTCATGACCTGAGCTGCATTTGCCACGATATACTGGATATTTAATGTTCCGAACTGTTGATAAAGCAGGAATAATGCAATCAGCAGGAATACGTCACCTACACGAGTCACGGTAAAGGCTTTAATTGCCGCCCAGCCATTAGCAGGATTCGAATAATAAAAACCGATCAGCAGATATGAACACAGGCCCACGCCTTCCCAGCCCAAGAATAAAAGTGCCAGGTTATCGCCAAGTACTAACAACAACATGCTTGCTACAAACAGGTTGAAGTAAGAGAAAAAGCGTGCATAACCTTCTTCACCACGCATATACCACGAAGCAAAGATATGGATCAGAAAACCTACCCCAGTAATCATACCGGTCATCAGTAAAGATAGACCATCCAGATGTAGACTAATGCCAGGAGCAAATGTACCAACACTGAACCAGGTCCACAAATGCTGAGCCTGAGCCACTGAACCATTACCTACAAACTCTATACCAGCAATCAGTGCGATCAGAGCAGACAGGCCTACTGAGCCTGCACCGATTACTGCAGAGATATTTTCAGAAAGCTTATCGCGTCCCGCCGCCAACAAGAGAAAACCGATTAGCGGGAATAATACTGTCAAATATAAATAGCTCATCCGCGCATCTCACTAGCAGCATCCACATCCAGATGATGGAAGCGATGATAAAACTGAAGGACGATCGCGAGACCGATACAAGCCTCTGCTGCTGCCAAGGTCAAAATCAGGATAAACATAATCTGTCCATCCGGCTGTGCCCAGGCACTACCCGCCAATACAAATGCCAATGCTGCTGCATTCATCATGACTTCAAGGCTCATTAACATAAACAAAAGGTTACGTCGTACCATTACACCATAAAAGCCCAGTGCAAAAAGAATGGTTGCGACAATCAAACCATGTTCTAGAGGGATGTTACCCATTATTGTTTTCCTCTTCTGCACCCGGTTCACGTCGACCAATATGGAATGCAGCAACCAGCGAAGCCAGAAGCAGCATTGCGGCAACCTCAACCAATAATAAATAATGTGTAAAGAGTGACTGACCTACAGCCTTGGGTCCGATAACTTCACGGCCGAGCGTAGCACCTGCAGTAGTGTATTCACCACCGAGCATCCACACTAAAATCAGCCCCATCAGGAATGACATCAGTGCCGGGTAGGCCCAGGCAGATGAGTTTAACCATTTACGCTCCTGCTCCATGGTTTGCTGCCCCAGATTCAGCATCATAACCACGAACACGAACAGCACCATAATAGCGCCTGCATAAACGATCACTTCAAGTGCACCAGCAAACGGCGCACCTACGATCAGAAAAATACCTGCTACTGCCAGAAGTGAAACAATCAGGCTGAGTAAAGCGTGTACCGGATTGGTGTTGGTTACCACACGAATCGTCGAGATAATGGCCACAAGAGCCATTAGATAAAATGGCCACATCATGGTAATAGACTCCGTACATCAATAGGTGCACTTTCTTTTTGTGCCTGACCTTTGTCTTTGCCTTCGATTGCCATACCTGCTACACGATAGAAATTGTAGTCAGGATATTTGCCAGGACCAGAAATTAGCAGATGTTCTTTTTCATAAACCAGATCCTGACGAACATATTCACCAAGTTCAAAGTCAGGTGTCAGCTGAATGGCTGTGGTTGGGCATGCTTCTTCACACATACCGCAGAAGATACAACGTGAAAAGTTGATACGGAAAAATTCCGGATACCAGCGACCATCTTCTTTCTCTGCTTTTTGCAGTGAAATACAGCCTACCGGACAGGCGACAGCACATAGGTTGCAGGCAACACAACGCTCTTCACCATCCGGATCACGTGTCAGAATAATCCGTCCACGATAACGTGGCGGTACGATCTGCTCAGCAGGTACTTCCGGATATAAAATGGTGTCACGTTTACGTCCGACATGGGTGAAGACCATCCATAGCGTACGAACAATTGACCCAACTCCAGCTAGAATTTTATACATTTTTAACTCCCTGCTGTCCTAGGCCGCATTCATCAGAATAACAGCGCCAGTTACCAATAGGTTTACTAACGCCAATGGCAGACACACTTTCCAGCCAAAATTCATCACTTGGTCATATCGTGGACGCATAAGTGAACCACGAGCCAATACAAACATCATGACAAAGAAAGCAGTTTTAATAATGAACCAGAATGCTGGTGGCAAGAACGGAATTTCAAGATTGAATGGTGCAAGCCATCCACCAAAGAATAGAGTTACAATCAGGGCAGAAATCAGGATGATATTGACGTATTCAGCAACGAAAAACATCCCCCATTTCATACCACCATATTCAACATGGTAACCTTCTGCAAGTTCCTGTTCGGCTTCCGGCTGATCAAATGGATGACGGTGAGTCACCGCTACGCCTGCGACTACGAAGATCATAAAACCAAGGAACTGCGGAATGATAAACCACATGTCACGCTGGGCTTCTACAATTTCACGCAGGTTGAAAGAACCTGCAATTGCAACTACACCCATCAGTGAAATACCCAGAAAGACTTCATAAGAAATTGTTTGGGCTGCAGAACGCAGGCCGCCCAGTAATGCGTACTTGTTGTTTGAAGACCAGCCGCCAAATAATACGGCATAAACTGCAATACCAGCCATCGCCATAAAGAACAGCAGGCCGATACTCATATCGGCTACGCCCAGAGATGGTGATACAGGTATCACCATAAATGAGAGTACTGCAGTTGCCATCGCAACCGCAGGTGCCAGACGGAATGTCAGTTTGTCAGAGAATTTTGGTGTCCAGTCTTCCTTGAACATGATTTTAAGCATGTCAGCTACAATCTGGAACATGCCGCCTGGACCTACACGGTTCGGACCATAACGGTCCTGCCAGACAGCCAGCAGGCGACGCTCAATAAAAGACATCAGCGCTGCCATTAATACCACCACCAGCAGTACGATAATGGCCTGTACTACCATAAAGGTAGTTTCCCAACCGGCTGCCCATTGCGGTAGTACGCGTAAGGTTTCGTTCATGATTACACTCCTACCGCAACTGATACAGGCTCAGCCAAGGATACCGTAGGTGCCAGTCCTACCGGATAACCGATATAACCTGTCGGTAAATATTCAATCACTTGTACAGGAAGGCTGATGGTGGTATCCCCCGTTTTAACAGTCATACGCTGACCATCTTGTACATTAAGGCGGCTGGCATCCTGTTCACCTACAGCAAACATCGCTTCAGGAATACGGGTTTCCATCGCTGGTGTTTTAACAGTGAACTCACCAGAAGCAAAGATGTGATGCATTGGAACCAGGCGGAAGCTTTCTGCATTTGCAAGAACTGCAGCAGGTGCAACATAGCTACGTGCCGGGCGTTTAGCCAGACGGTCAAACAGACGCACGCCGGAGTCTCCACCTTTTAAATGGCCACCGACTTCATCTTGATATTTATTCCAGGCTTGTGGCGAGTTCCAACCCGCAGCCCAGGCAAATGGTACCAGAGATGATGCTTTTTGCGGACCCACATAACCTTCCATAGAAAAGGTTAATGCAGAGTCAATATCTGTTGGCTGTTTTGGCTCATGTACAGAAAGCGGCGCACGCATTGCAGTACGACCAGAATAGCGACGTGGTTCACGCGCAATTTTCAGACCATGGATACGATAGCCCGCGTCCGGAGCAACGTCTTGGATCGCTTCAAGTACAGGTACATTTTTAGCGACACTTTCAATGACATCATCCAGTACAGTCCAGCTAATGTTCTTGTCTTCAAGACCGGTCTGTAAAGCATGCAGCCAGCGCCAAGACTCCTTGATCGCATAAGCCGGGTTATAGTATGACGGATCATAAACCTGATAGTAACGCTGTGCGCGACCTTCCTGACTAACTACCGTACCATCTCCTTCAGCAAAGCTTGCAGCAGACAATACAATCGATGCTTGAGCAACAGTCGCTGTATCAGAATGATCCAATACAATAACCTCAGCTGCTTTAGCCAGTGCTGCATCAATACGGGTAGCTGGCAGACGACGATACAAATCGTTTTCAACCACAATTACTGCATCATAATCCTGTGCAAAAGCCTGTTCGAGACTTAAGCCACCAAACAGAGCCAGCCCCATTGAGTTCACTTCAGGAACAGTCAGACTTAAACCGGCATGACCACCCAGATTTTGTGCGACCTGTGCAGCAGCTTCCATGATGGCAGCATCTTGCAAGCTGGTGCCTGAAATGATCAAAGGCTTTTTCGCAGCTTTCAGGGTATCAGCAATAGTCTGTGCAAATGCAGATGCACTGTCATCCAGACCAGTAATGGTTTCACCCGCCACTGCTTGTGCGACCGCAAAGCCTAAACGCGCGATATCGTTTGGAGAAGCAACCACTTCACCTGTAGCGACATCTGCCAGTCGGGTCTGGGTTGCAGCCAAGATATAGATCGGAGATTTTGCATCTTGAGCAATACGCTTGACCGGTTCAGCCAGCCATTCTTGAGTACGGCGCTCTGCAGCCATTTCTTTGGCTTTATTTTTTGCAGCCTGACGTACAGACAAGGCCATACGTGGTGCGGTCTGGGTCAGATCTTCACCTAAAATCAGAACGGCATCATAGCTTTCAATTTCACGCATGCTCGGGTTATAAATTCCCTCAGTCTGCATGATAGCTGCGGCTAGCTCGACCAGTGACTGCTCTTTCTGGTTCATACCTGTTGAGTAGTTTTCCTGCCCAACCAGTTCGCGTAGTGCAAAGTTAGACTCAAGGCTGGCACGTGGCGAACCAATTCCCAGAACTTTTTTACCTTTTAACTTGGCAATAGTTTGATCCAGCGCTTCATCTACAGTTGCGGTAGTCACTGTGGTACCTGAACGGAACTGCGGTTGACGTGGACGGTCGGCACGGTTGACATAACCGGTACCAAAACGACCCTTGTCACACAGGAAGTACTGGTTTACTTCTCCGTTAAACCGGTTTTCAACACGGCGCAGCTCACCATAACGCTCGCCCGGAGAGATATTACAACCTGAAGAACAGCCTTGGCATACGCTCGGCGCATACTGCATGTCCCATTTACGGTTATAACGCTCTGAGTGGGTTTTATCAGTGAACACGCCAGTTGGACAGATTTCTGTCAGATTTCCAGAGAATTCAGATTCCAAAGCACCTGATTCTGGACGACCGAAATACACACGTGACGCGTTGGCATATACGCCCAGGTCAGTACCGCCGGCATAGTCATTGTAATAACGTACACAGCGGTAACATGCGATACAGCGGTTCATTTCATGCGCAATAAATGAACCCAGTTCCTGATTGTAATGTGTCCGCTTGGTAAACCGGTAACGACGGCGGTCATGACCGGTCATCACAGTCATATCCTGCAAGTGACAGTGGCCACCCTCTTCGCATACCGGACAGTCATGCGGGTGGTTTGTCATCAAAAATTCAATGACAGACTCACGAAAATCTACCGCTTCCTTATCTTCAATCGAAATATAGGTATTGTCAGCCGCGGGGGTCATACATGACATAACCAGACGACCGCGTGTATCCTCAGGATTTGCATACTGGGTTACTGCACATTGACGGCAGGAACCTACAGAGCCTAAGGATGGATGCCAACAAAAATACGGAATATCGATACCCAGTGACAGACAGGCCTGTAGCAGGTTTTCTGAGCCGTCAACTTCGTATGATTTTCCATCGACATGAATTGTAGCCATAGTCGAATTCCTTAAGCTTGTTCTGCTTCACGAGCTGGAGCATGATCTTTGATCTTCGCTTCGAACTCATGACGCCAATATTTTAATGCGCTCTGTAGCGGTTCCATCGCACCTGGTGCGTGGGCACAGAATGTTTTGCCAATCCACAATTTCTTGGTGAGTTCCTGAAGATGCTGGATATCCTCCATCTTGCCTTCACCATTTTCAATTGAACGCAGTGCTTTCACACTCCATGGCAACCCATCACGGCACGGTGTACACCAGCCACAAGATTCACGCGCAAAGAATTCTTCTAAATTACGGGTCGCTGAAACCATGCACTGGTTCTCATCAAACACCATTAGCAAGCAGGTTCCCAGACGAGAGCCAGCTTTCATGATACTGTCAGAGTCCATTGGCAGATCAATATGATCGGCGGTCAGAAAGTCTGTTGATGCACCACCTGGCAGCCAGGCTTTTAGTTTCAGTCCATCACGCATACCACCGGCATGCTCTTCAATGACTTCACGTGCCGTAGTACCAAATGGCAGCTCCCATAGCCCAGGAAATTTCACTTTGCCTGATGCACCATAAATTTTGGTACCTGGATCTTTAGACTTGCCTGCAGACAGACCGATATACCATTCCGGACCACGCAGCATAATCGCTGGCAGATTGTTGTAAGTCTCTACGTTGTTGACAATTGTAGGACGTCCCCAAGCACCTGCGACCTGTGGAAATGGCGGTTTGGTACGCGGATTGGCACGGCGACCTTCCAGCGAGTTGATCAGTGCAGTTTCTTCGCCACAGATATAACGTCCTGCACCAGTGTGCACGTACATTTCAAAGTTCCAGCCAGTATCCAGGATATTTTCACCCAAATAACCTTTGGCACGGATCTGTTCCAAAGCTTCATTTAAATACTGTGCAGCTTCGATATACTCGCCACGGATGAAGATATAACCGTGAGTCGCTTCCAAGGTATAACCTGCAATCAGCATACCTTCGATCAGCTGATGCGGTAAACGCTCCATCAGCAAACGGTCTTTGAACGTACCTGGCTCCATCTCATCGGCGTTACAGATCAGGTAACGTGGACCTGAATTATCATTTGGCGCCATCAGCGACCATTTGATACCCGCCGGAAAGCCTGCACCACCACGCCCTTTAACGGTTGCAGCTTTGACAATTTCCAGTACATCTTTTGGCGGCATGCCTAGCGCTTTTTTAAAGCCTTCATAACCTTCAAGCGTTTCATAGTCATCAGCACTACGTACATGCTCTTGTTTACTTAGACGCCAAGTTAATGGATGAGTTTCCGGGTTACCGTCGCCGTAAATTGGTTTTGGTTCGGTATTCATACATACTTCTCCAATAACTGTTGGATAGAGGTCACTTCAACTAGACCGTGAGTATCTCCATCAATCATTAACGTTGGGCCTTTGTCACAGTTACCCAGGCAGCAGATTGGTAGCAAGGTAAAACGGCCATCAGCAGTCGTTTGACCAAACTGGATGCCAAGTTCACGCTGAAATGCTTCTGCCAAAGTTTCTGCACCCATCAGGAAGCATGCAATCGAATCACACAACAGGATCACATGACGCCCTACAGGCTGGCGATAAATACGGTTGTAAAATGTTGCAACACCTTCCAGATCAGCAGTACTGATTGAAAGCAGCTGGGCAATCGCATTAAGCTGGGCATCATCTACCCAGCCGTTACGGCGCTGCACACATTTTAGTGCGTCCAGTGAAGCCGCACGTGCATAGGGATAATGACCAATGTGATGCTGAATTTCATGGATTTCTTCAGAAGTTAAAATCCCTTCGACATTCACACGTGGTTTTTTGTCAGTCAAAATCATCATAATGCGTTACCCCTTAGCGATCCACGTCTGCCATTACGACATCAATAGTCGCTAAATAAATGATCAAGTCAGACACAAGGCTGCCATTAATCACAGAAGGAATTTGCTGCAAGTGCGTGAAGGTCGGTGTACGGATACGGGTACGATAACTCATCGTTGACTTGTCTGAAGTCAAATAATAAGTTGACGCGCCTTTAACCACCTCTGCCATCACTGCGGATTCACCTGCTGGCATCACAGGTCCCCAAGACACACTCAAGAAGTGGGTAATCAGGGTTTCAATATCTTTTAAAGTTTTATCTTTTGGTGGTGGTACAGCCAGTGGATGGTCTGCCTTATAAGCACCAGAAGGCATATTATCCAAGCATTGCTTGATAATTTTCAGTGCTTCGTTAATTTCATGGAAGTGAACCATGACACGCGCGTAAGCATCACCTTCATACTCTACTGGCACTTCAAAGTCGTAGTTTTCATAACCGCTATATGGACGGTATTTACGCACATCAAAATCAATACCTGTCGCACGCAAACCTGTACCCGTTACGCCCCAAGCCAATGCTGCTTTAGCATCATACTGTGCTACGTTTTTGGTACGGCCCATAAACACCGAGTTGCGAAGTGCAGCCGTATAGTATTCATTCATCCGTTTCGGCATCCACTCAAGGATTTCACGGATAAGTTTCTGCCAGTTATTTGGCAGATCATGTGCAGTACCACCAATACGGAACCAGGCCGGATGCATACGGAAACCGGTAATAGCTTCAATTGCATCATAAATTTTCTGGCGGTCAGCAAACATGTAGAACACCGGAGTCATACCGCCGGCATCCTGAATCGCAGTACCGATATATAACAGATGGTTATTGATACGAAACAGCTCTGACATCATGACACGAATACACTGTGCACGATCTGGCACAGTAATACCAGCCAACTGTTCAATCGACATCAGATAAGGCATGTTCTGAGAACAGCCGCCCAGATAGTCTACGCGGTCAGTATAAGGAATGTATGAATGCCAAGTCTGGCGTTCACCCATCTTTTCGGCACCACGATGGTGATAACCAATGTCCGGTACACAGTCCTTAATCTCTTCACCATCTAGCTGCAAGATGACACGGAATGCACCATGCGCAGACGGGTGGTTAGGACCCAGGTTCAGGAACATAAAGTCTTCATCGGCATTGCCGCGTTTTAGACCCCAGTCTTCTGGTACAAAACGCAGATGCTCCTGTTCATAGTCCTGCTTGGCCTTGTCCTGCATATATGGCGTATATTCAGTTGCACGCGCAGAGTACTCTTTACGAAGCGGATGACCTTCCCAGTAAGTTGGCAAGAGAATACGACGAAGCATCGGATGACCTTCGAAGTTAATCCCGAACATGTCATAAGCTTCGCGTTCATACCAGTTGGCATTTGGCCAGATATTGGTAATGGTACCCAGGTTCAAGTCATGCTCATTCAGCGCCACTTTAATCCGGATATCGGTATTGCGCTCAAGCGATAACAAATGATAGAACACAGTAAAGTCTGATGCAGGCAAACCATCACGATGCTGGCGTAAACGCTCATCCATCGCAGACAAGTCAAATAGCATCACATACGGCTTACTTACCGTACGCAAGAACATCAGCACTTCTTGTACACGTGCGCGTTCGACCCAGACCGTCGGAAAATTTTCACAAGTCGGTTGCACGTAGAAGTTCTCACCAAACTTGGTTTTGAGTTCTTCTACAATTGCAAATGCTGGGCGTGAATCAACTGGCGTTGATTCTGGCATAGCAATGTCAGTTTCAGCCATTGGCTTGGCTTCCTATTCAATACAAATTTGGTCAACCCTAACGACAATTACACCCATACGGGTGCATTTAAAAATTCAGTCGCTAAAATTATTCAATTTCATCCATAGAGCGCAAATTAGTCACAGCAATACGCTGAGCCTGTTTACGGTCCCGTTCCGGCATCATCTTTGGCTTATATACTGGCTGAAGATCATCACCGATTATTGTAGAAAGCGGACGGCGCTCTAATTGAATCTGGTCTTGTAACAGCATCAATGCCTGGAGCAGAGCTTCAGGACGCGGCGGACAGCCTGGTACATATACATCTACAGGAATAATTTTATCTACACCCTGGACTACAGAGTAAATGTCATACATACCGCCCGAGTTGGCGCAGGCACCCATGGAAATAACCCATTTTGGCTCAAGCATCTGTTCATACAGACGCTGAATCACCGGTGCCATTTTGGTAAAACAGGTTCCGGCAACGATCATCAGGTCAGCCTGACGCGGTGAAGCACGGATAACCTCGGCACCAAAGCGTGACATATCATGAACGCCTGTTAAGGTCGTTGCATACTCTACATAACAGCAAGACGTACCAAAGTTAAAAGGCCAGATAGAATTTTTACGGCCCCAGTTTACAGCTGTGTGCAGCACGTCCTCTAAACGGGTCATGAACACATTTTTATTCACTTCACTCTCAAGCGGATCAGTTACGATTTGACGCTCTTGAAGCGGATATTGCTCAGCATCTGGATTCGCACGGGTTAAGGTATATTTCATCCCGAGTTACTCCTGTTCAGATGTCAAAACAGTCGATGTTTTTTGTTTCATACGACCTGAGGATTGAGCTGGAATCTGACCCGTTGGGTCCATCACCAGCTCGTCGATAGAGTTGAAGCGGGTAATTTCTGCAAGATCCATATTAGGTGAGCCTACTTTAGGTTTAATCCCTGCTGCTTTACGCTTGTCTGAAGGTGCCCAGTTCAGTGCACCTGTCGACATTTCGTAAATCAAACCAACGAGTAAAACTAAAATAAATACAGCGGCTGTTGCAAAACCGATCCAGCCCACTTCGCGCACAGAAGATGCCCATGCATAAAGATAGAGAGCTTCAAGGTCAAATACCACGAAGAAAATAGCAACAAGATAGAACTTTGCAGACAAGCGAATACGTGCACCACCGGCACTCACTACACCTGATTCAAACTGTTCCTGCTTGGCACGCCCCCATGATTTACCCCCAAGGAGTAAGGGAACTGTCAGCATAAAAACACAAAGAAATGTAACGCCGATCACGAAAGCAATAATTGCCCAATCGTATGGAGTAATGGCACTCATGCGGGGATAACTCCTGGCAGGCCTATATTAACAAAGAATGTATGTATTGGCCGTTTAAATATACCAAACATAAAATTAATCCCGCCAATTGTACCTGATTTATGATTTGACTTGCTAGTTAAAGGCACTTAGTCTTTTGGATGATTTTTTATTCGTTTTTAAACCTATATAGACAAGTCTTGTACTTTTACAGCCATAAAATCGGTTAAAAAAATAATATTTTCAAGCTCTATTGTTTTTTCATATTAATATTCTTTTCTAATATCCCTATTCTTTCAGTTTACATTTTTCTTGATCTTGCTTTAAAACATGACTGTATTTATAAATATTACTCAACTATGATCAACATTTAAACAACAATGCTTTATTAACTTTTTATGAGACTGTAATTATATATCTTGCAAGGCTTAGCTCATGCCCTATTTTCAAGGAAGAATACTAAAGGTTCAGGCATGGCAATACTTCTTCATCTTCGCAATAATGATTTTCGCTTGCTGCATGTGGGGTATTGCAACCCGTCCTTTTAACCATCTGGCAGCTTTCTGGCCAGCTAACTCCATTCTCTTGGGTTGCTTGGCACGCTTTCCGGTTACCCGAAATGCCTATACTTTAGCAGGTGCTTTTACTGGTTATGTAGTTTCAGATCTTCTGTCATTTCACTCATGGAGTATTGCCCTTGGTTTTACTACTGCCAATTTGCTCTATGTAATTATTGCTTTTGCCTTTTATATAAAATTTCGCCCTTATTTTCGTCTACTGCACCAAGGCTATTTTTATTTGTTTCTGCTTTTATTCTGCTGCATAGGCAGTTTGGTTAGCTCACTCTTTATTGCCAGTCTATTTCCTCAATTAGATACCAAACTTATTCACGGCTCATTCTGGACTATTTTTGGCTACTGGTTTAGTGCCGAGTTACAGAATGCGATTTTAATTTTGCCTCTTATTTTAAACTTGCCTTATCAAAAAGGAATTCATCAGATCTTTCGCCCAGCAGATGGACCATATAGCTTTCTGCATATCTTACCCATTTTTGTACTGTTATTTTCGTTATCACTCAGTTACTACGATTCAGGCCCAGGCGCCATTCTTTATCCGATTGCAGCATTAATCTGGTGTGCCCTGAATTACCGGCATTTTACTGTGGCACTGATTACATCAATTAGCTGCTTCTATATTGCTTTTTTCATGTCAGATAAATACCTGACACTTTATCCTGAACAGTACTATCTGGAAATGATTTCACTCCGCTTTGGTATTATTACCATGGCAATTGCCCCCTTAACTGTTTCAAGTATTAACCGCATCCGTTCCCAACTGATCCGGGAACTTCAACATCATGTAGCACATGATGAGCTGACTGCCAGTTTAACCCGGCGCCAATTTATGCGCTCTGCCCATTTACTTCTTAGACAGCGCACTCAGGAAAGTCAGTCACTTGCAGTACTTATGCTTGATATTGATCATTTTAAACTGATCAATGACAAATATGGGCATCAGGCTGGAGATGAGGCATTAAGGACCTGTGCTGCAGTTATTCGGCGCAGCTTGCGCAGCTATGATCTTTTTGGCCGGTTAGGTGGTGAAGAGTTTGCTATAGTGTTGCTTGATGTTGGTCCTGCTGAGGCATTTGAAATTGCTGAAAGAATAAGAGAAACTTTAAAAACACATATCATCCAGCTAGATACAGAGACTCAATTTTCTATCCGGATCAGTATTGGCCTGACTTTATTTAATCCGGCAGTCCCACACAATATAGAAGCACTACTGCATAAAGCTGATTTAGCTCTCTACGAAGCTAAACGCTCAGGACGGGACCGTGTTGTGATCACTCAATAATTTTTTGATAATTCAGTTACATGCTTTAATGAACTTAATACACTGCTAATTTTCACTACAGGGTATGCTTAAAATCAAAGAATAAGGAGCAATAACATGAGTTTAAAATTCACCCATAAACCTAATTATTTTTTATATGCAGATTTACTGATTAAATATATACAGGGGTATGTACGTAAATATCCGGAAGTTAATAATGCCATTTTTGACTTAAACGATATTTATAAGCTTTTCACTGAAGATTATGCTTCTACTACCGTTAATCTGGCTGGCATTTTAAATATTGCGGACGAATATACAGTTGAAACTATCAATGGGGACTGTAAAGTAATTCTTAACCATCGTATCGATGTCGAAAATCATAAACTTCTGGTTGATTTTAATCAGGTAGCTTTAGAAGGTTTACGCCAAGGCAATCCACTGATTGCACCTGACCCCACCATCCAGCAATAAGACTAATATAAAAAAGCACCTGTCAGGTGCTTTTTTTATCGATACGATTTTTTCTGGCTTCATGTTTAAAACGCTGAGCAGGCCAAGTCATAATGAAACGTGCCCCTCCCAAGTCCGGGCTCTGATCAACCTGTATGGTTCCACCAAACCAGTATGCAATACGACTGACAATAGAAAGGCCCAGTCCATAACCACCTGAAGCACGGGTTCTGCTGTCATCTAGACGAGCAAAGGCTTCAAAAATACGGGCACGGTCTATTTCTGGAATACCTGCTCCATCATCTTCAACACTGACAAAAGCTTTCCCATCTTTATCGATACCACCCGAAATTCGCACATTATGGTCACAATAACGAACTGCATTACCCACCAGATTTTGTACTACACGATGAAGGTAGCGGCGTTCAGCATCTACCCGGAGATCAGGGGCTGGTGCTAACAACTCAATTTCCTTTTGGGTCTTTAAAGCTTCTGTTTCGGTTGCTACCTGACTCAGCACTTCTACCAGCGGAAGTTCTTCAAACTCAAGCGAAGGTGTCCCCTGTTCCAGTTTGGCATAAGTCATAATTTCATCAATCAGGGTATTCAGTGCTTCAATATCCTTATCGATCATTTCAATCTGTTGCAGACGATATTCATAATCATCTTCTTCTGCCAGCATTTCCATACCGAAGCGAATCCGGGCCACTGGTGTTCTTAGCTCATGTGAAACGGCGCGCATCAACTCACGTTGTGCTTCAATAAGGCGCTGGATATGATCTGACATATTGTTGTAACTGGCTGCCAGATTAGCCATTTCATCATTACCTTCAATAGGTACACGTAATGACAGATCACCAGATTTCATACGGTTTAAAGCATAACGTACCTGACGGATCTTGCGCTCTAGCGGTACAATTAAACCGTAAACTCCCAAGCTCAATAAAAATAGGCTCAGCAAGGTAATGCCACCAGCCAGCTGGAATGGCATCCAGTTAAAGACCGGCACAGGACCAATCACCAGCACTTCAGACGGATTGCTTGGCATTGGTGAAATAATCGTAATATTGGTACCACGCATGGTCGCGCTGTCTTTATAGAGCATAATGCTCTGATCCTGACGCAGCTGACCGATCTGTTCAGAATCGAGCTGGAGCTCATGCAGGTTTTGAATAGAAATTGGATAAGTAAAGTATTTTTGAATCTTGGCCAGATATTCGCGCTCCTGACCCGGATAGTAAATCAGATAATCTAAAATAAAAATTGGCAAGGCCTTCATTTGACGCTCGCCAATCTTGTCTACTTTGACATAGAGATAATGTTTAGGATCATCTTTTAGCCCAAGAATAATATACGCAGTTGTATTCTTGGCATCATAACGTACTACTGCCTGCAAATTATTGATTCGTTTGCGTTCCGCACGTGACAGCTCTACTTTACTGGCATCAACATAATAGATTGAAAGTTCCAGAAGATCAGAGGCATCCGCAATCCAGTCCAGCTTTTGCTGTTCACTTGGCTGCCGGGAAACCCCCTCACTGATCACATAAGAAATACCATCTGTGAGTGATTCCCGATATTCCTGCGCCCGTTGATAGTTAATGATTTGGACCAGCAGGTAACCAAATACAGCAACTAAAGCAACCAGAACTACAAGTCCTGCGTATATACGCAGGAATATACTGTGTTTGAACACTCGACCAACCTTGTAAGGAGATGAATTTGTTTAGAAGCAAAAAAACCGCTATATCTTATAGACCATTGGTTTCTTTGACAAACAGATATCCCTTGCTTCGTACAGTTTTAATACGTTTTGGATTTTCTGGATCATCACCGATTTTTGGACGAATACGTGAGATACGTACATCGATTGAACGGTCCTGACCATCATATTCAATACCGCGCAGACGCTCAAAGATATCTTCACGTGATAAGATACGGCCCGCGTTCGAAGCCAGTAACCACAGCAAATCATACTCAGCACTGGTGAAATCAACCAGCTCACCATTGAGAGTGACCGAGCGACCGCCATTGTCAATAACCAGATCATCAAACTCAATACGCTGTGCTACTTCATCTTCTACAGTTTTATCTGTACGACGCAGCAGTGCACGGATACGCGCCAATAGTACTCGTGGCTGAACTGGTTTCGGCACGTAATCATCAGCGCCCATTTCCAGACCCAGTACCTGATCCATGTCTTCAGTACGTGCTGTAAGCATCAGAATCGGTTGATGGTAATGTGGACGCACTTCACGACAAACGGTTAATCCGTCTGCTCCTGGCAACATTACATCAAGTACGACCATATCTGGCTGTTCACTGATGATACGGCGGATTGCACGGTTACCATCCGTTTCCACCCCCACTTCCAACCCGTTACGGATTAAGTATTCCTGGGTCAGACGAGCAAGACGCTCATCATCTTCAACGATTAAAATTTTTGGTAACTTTTCTTCTTGGCTCATGAAATATGCCTCTATGTATATGTTTGTTGGTATCTTTAATGAATCGAAACTCAGTGATACGTCATTAATAATTCGCAATATACACACGTTTACATTGTAAACAAGTAGCTGTTCACCAAACTGATACATGTCAGCATTGTTTTGTAATATTCTTTTAATGCTTGATATCACTAGGCTTTTATATAAATTCTAGTATTTGTCCTGGATTTTAGCTTTTTTTTAACCGATAAAATGTATTTTTATATACAAAAGATTGCATTGTTCAGAAACTGAGTAATTGATTCGTCGCTTTTTTAGTTATCCACATAGTTATCTATAAGCATGCTGAACCAGCTTTGTTATGCTATGCCTTAGCCAATAAGGCTTATAGCTGAATGACAGAAAATGGGAAAATTTGCTGCGAAGCAAAGGCCTTTTCCAAGAAAAATTTTTACTAAAATGTCAATATTGATATACCCTAAAAATTCCCGTATCTTGTGTCCAATTCAAATATAAACCACTAAGTCTTGTGTTTATCCTGATCAGCTGTCCTGTTTTGCAAACAGATGAATCAGGCTTATTAAACATAACAATAGATGACAATGGAGAGCGACTGAGATGAGCGCAATCACTTCAACCCCAGGTCAACTTCAGGTGATTAAACGCACCGGTGAGGTTGCCGCTTTCGATGCAGAAAAAATCTCTGTTGCGATTGGTAAAGCATTTTTGGCGGTAGAAGGCCAGCAAAGTGCTGACTCTAGTCGCGTCCATGACCGGATTACCCAATTAACTGAAATGGTCATGAATACCTTCAAGCGTCGCTTGCCTTCTGGCGGGACGATTCATATTGAAGAAATTCAGGATCAGGTTGAACTGGCACTTATGCGCACTGGCGAGCAGAAAGTTGCCCGTGCTTATGTTATTTATCGTGAACAGCGTAACCAAGCTCGCCAGCAAACTGGCGCTCATCACCATCCAACACTACAGATTACTGACAGTAAAGGACAGCTTCAGCCACTGGACATGAGCAAACTTCAAACCACACTGGAAAAAGCTAGTGAAGGTCTGGAAGGTATTGATGTACAGGCAATTATTGATGAAACTGTAAAAAACCTCTACAACGGCGTTAAAGCATCTGATATTGCCACCACCATGATGATGGCAACACGTACCCGTATCGAACAGGAGCCTAACTATACTTATGTTACGGCCCGTCTGTTACGTGATGAACTGGTGGCAACCGGTCTGGCATTTTTGGGATTGTCTGAGGATACACCGGAAAGTGAAGCGCTTGAAGCTTTCTTGAAAAAAGGGGTCGAGCTTGAACTGCTTGATGCCGAGTTGCTGAAGTTTGACCTGAAAAAGCTGGCAGCAGCAATTCAGCCAGAACGTTCAAACCAATTTACCTATTTAGGCCTGCAAACCTTATTTGACCGTTATTTCATCCATTCTAATGGGATACGTTTCGAACTGCCGCAACTATTCTTTATGCGCGTTTCTATGGGACTTGCTGTTCAGGAAGATGATCGAGAAGCCCGTGCAATCGAATTTTATAATCTGCTGTCCAGTTTTGACTATATGGCATCTACGCCAACACTATTTAATTCAGGCACCCTGCGTCCACAGCTTTCCAGCTGCTACCTGACCACCATTTCAGACGATCTTTACAATATCTATGGCGCAATGCGTGATAATGCCATGCTGTCAAAATGGGCTGGTGGCCTGGGCAATGACTGGACCCCGGTCCGTGCGCTGAACTCATATATCAAAGGGACTAATGGCAAATCTCAAGGTGTAGTTCCATTCCTTAAAGTTGCAAATGACACTGCAGTTGCGGTTAACCAGGGTGGCAAGCGTAAAGGTGCAGTATGTGCCTATCTTGAAACCTGGCATCTTGATATTGAAGAGTTTCTGGAACTACGTAAAAATACAGGTGATGACCGTCGTCGTACCCATGACATGAACACGGCCAACTGGGTACCTGACCTGTTTATGCAGCGTGTCTTCGAAGATGGTGAATGGACCCTGTTTACTCCTTCTGAAACGCCTGATCTGCATGACCTGACAGGTTCAGCATTTGCGGAGCGTTATGCTTATTATGAGTCTGTTGCCAAAGAACAGAACATGTTGCACAAGAAAATCCGTGCAAAAGACTTATGGCGTAAAATGCTGTCTATGCTGTTTGAAACAGGTCATCCTTGGATTACTTTCAAAGATGTATGTAACCTGCGCTCACCTCAGCAGCATGTGGGTGTGGTTCACTCTTCCAACCTGTGTACTGAAATTACCCTGAATACCAATCAGGATGAAATTGCAGTATGTAACCTCGGTTCTATTAACCTGGTACAGCATGTACAAGGCGGCAAGCTTGACCGCGAGAAACTGGCACGTACCGTAAAAACAGCTGTACGTATGCTCGATAACGTTATCGATATTAACTACTATGCTGTACCACAAGCCAAAAACTCTAACCTGAAACACCGTCCGGTTGGTATGGGTATCATGGGCTTCCAGGATGCACTGTATGAACTTGGCATGGCTTACGGTTCAGATGCAGCAGTTGAATTTGCTGATGAATCTATGGAAGTGATCAGTTACTACGCCATTCAGACTTCAAGTGATCTTGCAGTTGAGCGTGGTGCTTATTCAACCTTCAAAGGGTCGCTATGGGATCAAGGAATCTTACCAATTGACTCTCTGGAAATTGTAGCAAAATCCCGCCCGGACCGTATGTTTGAAGTGGACCGTACCCAACGTCTGGACTGGAATACTTTACGTGCCAAAGTCCAGAAAGACGGTATGCGCAACTCGAATGTAATGGCCATTGCACCGACTGCAACCATTTCTAATATTTGTGGTGTTTCGCAATCAATTGAGCCAACCTTCCAGAACCTGTATGTGAAATCAAACCTGTCTGGTGAGTTTACAGTGATTAACCCGTATCTGGTACGTGCCCTGAAAGAACGCGGCCTGTGGGATTCGGTAATGGTAAATGACCTGAAACACTTTGAAGGTTCTGTACAGAAGATTGCCCGTATTCCAGATGAGTTAAAAGCTATTTTTGCCACTGCATTTGAAGTTGAGCCACGCTGGATTGTAGATGCTGCTTCACGACGCCAGAAATGGATCGATCAGGCCCAGTCTCTGAACCTGTATATTGCAGGTGCCAATGGCAAAAAACTTGATCTAACCTATAAAATGGCATGGTTGCGTGGCCTGAAAACAACCTATTATCTGCGAGCGCTTGGTGCTACTTCAGCCGAGAAATCAACTATTAACACCGGTGCATTAAATGCTGTTAAAGCCACAGCAGCGGCCCCAGTAGCTGCAGCTCCTGTGGTAGAAACCAAACCGGAAACTGTAGCTGAAGAAGACGGTTTTGCTCAAGCTGCGCCGGTGCCTATGGCATGTTCGATTGATAATCCTGACTGTGAAGCTTGTCAGTAATTGATGAGCTAAGGCCTTTGTCCTTATCCTGGAAGTAATAATATGTTTAAGGATAAGGATGGAGAGCCAAAAATAAATTTGTAAAGTAAAGGAAATGATCATGCCTCATATGACTCATAACTATGTGTTAGGACTCGCGGTTCTGGTTTTTTCCTTTATTTTTTTCTACGTACCGATGGTATATGCCTTTATTAAAATCCGGGCACAACAGCGTAACCAAAATAAGTAAGATCAATGCAGCCTAATGACTAAAAATAGAGCAGCAATTGGTAAAACTTAATTTTGCTTACACAGAATGAGCGTATAGTAGTGACATCTTCGTATGTGAGATGTCAGATAAAGATATAAGCAACGAAGAGAGAACTATTATGTCTATCCTAAGTTGGGACGATTTCGAAGATGATTCGCAAAAACCGGCTGCTCCAGCACAGCAGCCTGCGCCCGTCGAACCGCAAAAAGCGGCTCATACGCAAGTGGTATCTGATGCAAAGCCATCACCGCAGAATGCGGCTTATGGACAATCCGCTGGAACCGGTCAGCTGCGACCAGCAGATTCAACCGATACGCTGGCTCGAGCATCTGAATCCTTAAATCATTTGGATGTTGCGCCCGGGCTTGAAGAGCTGGAAATGGGTGCGCAGCGTGTACAGGTTGATGATAAAGCCATGATCAACTGTCGTGCTGATTTAAACCAGCTTGTTCCATTCAAATATGAGTGGGCATGGCAAAAGTATCTGGATGGTTGTGCCAACCACTGGATGCCGCAAGAAGTTAACATGAATCATGATATTGCGCTCTGGAAGTCTGAAAACGGCTTGACTGAAGATGAGCGTACTATTGTCATGCGTTCACTCGGTTTCTTCTCGACTGCCGATTCACTGGTCGCAAATAACCTGGTACTGGCAATTTACCGTCATATTACCAACCCGGAATGCCGTCAATATATTCTGCGTCAGGCATTTGAAGAAGCAATTCATACCCATGCTTACCAGTATTGTATCGAGTCGTTGGGCATGGATGAAGGCGAAGTCTTCAATATGTACCGTGAAGTACCATCAGTAGCACGTAAGGCGGCGTGGGGACTGAAGTATACCCAGTCTTTAAGTGATCCGACTTTTAAAACGGGTACCCCGGAAAATGACCAGATTCTGCTACGTAACCTGATCGCCTTTTATTGTGTTCTTGAAGGTATTTTCTTTTACTGTGGCTTTACTCAGATTTTATCAATGGGCCGCCGTAATAAAATGAATGGTGTAGCTGAACAGTTCCAGTATATCTTGCGTGATGAGTCAATGCATTTGAATTTCGGGATCGATATGATTAACCAGATCAAAATCGAAAATCCGCATCTATGGACTGCAGAGTTCCAGCAAGAAATCATTCAGATGATTTTAGAAGGCACCATGCTTGAGATTGAGTATGCACGGGATACCATGCCACGTGGAGTACTTGGTATGAATGCAGCTATGATGGAAGAGTATCTCAAATTTATTTGTAATCGTCGTTTAAACCAGTTGGGCTTGCCTGAGCAGTTTGCTGGTGTAAATAATCCATTCCAGTGGATGTCTGAGATGATGGACTTGCGTAAAGAAAAGAACTTCTTTGAAACACGCGTAACTGATTATCAGACGGGTGGCGCATTAAGCTGGTAAAAGTAGCTTAATATAAAACAACATATCAGATGTTATTTTCATTATATATATTTTACTAGTAAAGATAGAGCTTTAGGGCTCTATCTTTATATCAATTCTATCAAATTAGTAATAAAAATTTATTTAATATCTTAAAGATTATTTATATTTGAAAAATTAATATCTAACTTAGCTTAAGTATTAAAAGCAACCAGCTTATAAATAAAAATTATATTTTATAAAAGTTATTAAATTAGTTTAAAACCTTATTTTTTAAATATTTCTAATACTTAATATAAACTTTATTTATCAATTTTCAGATAATTTAAAATCCGATATATAAGAATCCTGAATAGCTTCTACACAGTTTTTAATAATAATATCATTCCCCTTTTTCCAAATTAATTTAACTTCAGATTGATTATTCTTATCGTTTATAGAAAGCAACTTTACATTCTGTGGAAGAATACTAACAAATTCCTCAGGAACAATACAAATCCCAAAATCCTTTGCAACTAAATCCAGTTGGGACAACTTTCGTGAAGTTATTCTTGATTTTTTTTGAGAAAAACCATTGCTTAAGCAAAGATTAGAAGCTAAGTAGCTCAGTCCTCCTCGTTCAGAATGGGGGGTAGAAACAAATTCTAAGTCCTTTAAATCTCTGATATAAACCTTGGTCTTGTCACTAAAATTCTGATTAGAAGCAGAAACTGCTACATATAAAGGGGCTTCATATAAACTTATAGAAGCTATTTCATCTAAATTGTGATGAACAGGCGGTCGAATAAAACCGATATCAATATTACCGCTAAGAATTGCTTCAATTTGATCCTCAGATGAAATAGTATTAATTTCTATATTAATTTTATATTTTCCGCATAACTCATCTAAAATCTGCAACTTTTTTTGATCAAAGATAATGCTGCTAGAGTGGCTGATTTTTATATTTCTGTCTTCTCCCTCGCTAATTCTCTTTGCCAGTTCAATTGAATTGTTAAAATTCTCAAGATGATTCTTTAAACTTTTATAAAGAACCAATCCAGCAGGGGTCAATTTAATTTTTTTTTCGGATCTATTAAAAACACAAAAACCTATTTCATCTTCCAGATTTTTTATTTGTCTGCTTAAAGCTGACTGAGCAATAAAAAGTTTTTCGGAAGCAGCATTAAAGCTGCCTTCTTCAACAATACTGATCAGATAATTACATTGTTTAAAAGTTAACATATCTCAAAAACAGATAGATGAGTAATATTTCTATATTAGATTAGATCATTAAATTAATATATCTTTTCTTTAACAGAATTGAATAGGGTTAATTCAACATGATTATTAATAAAAAAATTATCTTATTTATGACTATAATAGCTATATGTCTAGCAGCCCAATCTTATGATAACTACACTAAAAACATTTCCAAATCAGCTTTAGAGACTATAGATTTATTAACCGATTAATCTTTATATTATATTAATAAATTATTTTATTTAATAACCCTTCAAATTTTAACATTTAATTCAATACTGAATTATATTTAAATTAAACTTATTTTTATTAAAATCTTACTTTTGACTAATTATTAAAAACTAAGTTAAAACCTTTATATTAGGGTAAAATTTCATTTATTCTATTATTTTTTTAAAACGCCTCTACACCACAATTTAAAATTAATAAAAATTTAAATATATTTAGTTCTTCTAATATTTTACTTTAAAAGAAAATTCTTATTTATGAGCATTAAATATATATCTATTATATACAATAAAAAAGGGCTATTTACCCCTTTTTACTTGTCTTTTGAATATTTATAATCTTCAGACAAAAGTCTGGTTAGAATTTATAACGCAAGCTTAGTGTTGCATTACGTGGTGCACCATAATTCATACTGCTTTCACCAATCCCTTCATAATAAACTTTATCAAATAAGTTATCGATATTGAGCTGAACCTTGATATTCGGGTCAACCTGATAACCCAGCATAAGACTCGCCAACCAGATATTACCTTGGTCAATTCGCCAGTTATCCTTTTTTATTAATGAATAAGTTTTACTTCGATAATCCACTCCTGCTCCAGCACTCCATTTATCTTGGCTATATTTAACAAACAGATTTGAGGTAGTACGGGAATTATTGGGATTTACCTTCTCACCTTTAGCATCTCGTGCTTCAAAGTTGGCGATACCAAAGTTAAGACTCCATTGATCATTAATTTCGCCATCAACCTCTAGCTCTACCCCTTTACTGACGACTCCATCAATACTTCGGTAAGCCTGTTCAGAGGTCTTAACGCCATTAACAATTACATATCCATCTGTAATTTTCTCAGCAAAGTTATCTTGCTCTATTCTAAAGACAGATAAAGCTGTATTTAAACGGCCATCAAAAAATTCACTTTTAATACCCGTTTCATAGTTTTTACCAATAGCCGGGTCTAAATAACCACCATCTATATCACGACGGTTTTCCGATTTAAAAATATCGGTATAACTGGCATACCACGAATGATCTGCTGCAAAGTCATATATGACTCCGACATAAGGAGTAACCTGATTGTCGAATTTACGCGTTCCCTTGCCATCACTTGATTCAAATTCCCAGTTTGACAGCCGTACCCCTGTCACAACTTTAAGAGGGTCAAGCACATGAAATTTACCAGCAATATAAACACCGCTTTGAGTAGTCTTGTTTAATGCCAGTCTTTTCGGGTTAGTAATCGGAGTCAGCAACTCCGTATTCATATTGGAAAAATCCAGCTCATTAGGGGTATTGATGTCCAGATCATTTGTACCTTCTTTTTTTCCCTGAATCGTTCCATATTTATTGGTAAGAAGCTCATTCTGGTTCCATGAAGCACCAGTTACAATTTCCTGCTGGCGTCCAGCCCAGGTAAACGGCGCAGTAATATAAATATCGACATTATTTTCATCATTTCTCTGTTCAGAGGAATAAACAGAAATAGCCCCCAAACTTTTTTGGGTGTTTTTATCTACATTACCATCGACATAAAGCAGAGCTGTATCTTTGTCATCCCGACGATAAGAATAACCTATATGTAAATCGACATCATTAAACAGGTTATGTTGGAGTGAAGCAAATATGGCCTTTGAGTCGACATCCCAATAGGTCCAGTCTGAGCTAACGGTTAGGGAGCGGTCAAATTTGGTTCGTGTACCATCATTATAAAAGGCCGGTAGCCCTCCCCAGCGAATTCCATCACGTTCTAATTGCTGGTACATGGCGGCAAACGATAAAGTGGTCCGATCGGACAGGTCGTAGTCCAGTGCTCCATAAGCAATATTGCGCTCTTTGGAATAAAAATCCATAAAGGAATTTTCTTGTAAATGTTTCACAAAGACCCGACCGCGTAATGAACCGTCTTCATTTAAAGCATTTGAAAAATCTGCCGAGCTAGAGTAGCTATCCCATGAACCGGCTGATGCAGTCAGGTTACCTGTCAGTTCTTTTGCATTAGCATGTTTGCGGATCAGATTAAGGCCGATTGCCGGATTTCCAGCTCCCGTCATTAAACCATTTGCCCCTTTAACTACCTCTACCCGGTCATAAATACTTAAATCCGGATCACCTTCAGCCAGTGTTAAGGTACTTGGCAAGCCATCGACCAGATAATAATCGACCTGGAAACCACGTGCATAATAACTCTGGCGTTCATCGGTACGTGAAGCTGTTACTCCCGTAATATGGCTCATGAGTTCCTGAAAAGACTCAATATTCCGGTCATCCAGATAGGCCCGTGTATAGACCTTAACTGTCTGTGGCGTGTCTCGTAAAGATAGATCCAGCTTGGTCGCTGTACTTGCACTTTTAACCGTATAGCTTCCGGAGTTTTCTGTGACTGCCTGTGGCTGCTCTGCTGTTAAAGTAATGGTTTGAAGCTGCTGTACATTATCAGAATGACTTGTTTCATTTTTCTGATCCGTTTCTGCTGCAAAGGTAGTTTGTATCAGTAAAGCAGTGGAAGCAAACAGAATAGTCCGTACTGCCAAAAATAAAGGTTTAGGCGTAGAGTTTAATGGTCTAGACATACGAGTTAAGCCAAAAATAGTTGTCGTCAATAATTCCCTTAATGAATTGATATAGTCTCCCTCATCTTTTTATTAAGGTTAGACTTTTATAGGGCACTGGCTGCAACTCGCCTTAGCCTTGCATAGTACGGTTCTTCTTTCAAAGTCCACTAAAGTCAATTTTTTAAAGCAAGGTATATCAATTCAATCGCGGCAGAATCTTAACATGAAGCATACCTTAATGATACTAATTATCATTTTTATCATCATTATCTTATTTTTAGATTTTAAATATAATTGTTCAGATATTAAAATCATTTCTAAAAATTTAATTTAAACAAATTATTAGCTTCTCTTTTTCCTATTAGAAAGCGGTACAAATTTATAAAAGATTCATCAGATTTTAATTTCTATAATTTTACTCAATCCAGTGTTTGACTATTTTTATCAGTTATTTATTTTTGCACAGGTTCAGTTCTGCTCTTCCTGTTTTTGCTTAAGATTTTCGATATGCAGCCGGTCAGTTTTCCAGCCCTTTTCTAGTATTTCTTTTTCTAGATGGTATTTAATGCGTTTGAGTTTCATTGCCGGAATCACAGTCTGCTGGAATTGTTTGACGTAATCTGTCCATGCTTTTCCCTGTAATACATTAGCTGGCATGGGTGTTTTGAAAGTACTCTGGGGGGTAAAAACTATAATTGAATGCAAATACTCAGGCTCAACTACATCTTTAAGCACTGACTCCAATACCTTAATGTGCTTGTAGTTCTGATATAACGGATTTTGAAACCTAAAAGATTTTTTATATATTTTCTGTGTCCAGTGTTTCTGGCGTTCTCCGCCAAAGATCCATCCTTGATAATTTTTAGTTTCTATAATAAATATACCATAAGGACTTAACAGAATATGATCAATTTGAGTAGTACCAGTCTGTTCATCAGGTAGCGTGCAATCATTTAGCATAATATACTCTTCACTCAAGTATTTTTTAGCATGTACCTTCACTGTGAATTCGCCCAGTTTACCTTTAAATTTAGGAGAAGAAATCCAAGCAATCAGGCCGATTACAGCCACTATAATTATAAAATTAAATAACATTTTCCTTACCCCAGTTGTTTAGCTATAAATATGTTATGAAGTAGAATTTAAGGTTCTATCAAGCTTTTCAAACTCATTCAGCGCTATTATGATTTAATATGCAGTGTTCAAGGAAATAAATTATATTGGCTCAGAAATCAGAACTTTATATTTCAGTCGACATTGAAGCGTCTGGCCCTATACCTGGTATTTATAGCCTGCTTTCCATTGGCGCATGTAATATTGATCATCCTGAACAGAACTTTCAATGTGAAATCAAGCCATTAAATAGTAATGCAATACCGGAAGCATTAAATGTCTGTGGACTTTCATTAGAGAGCTTACAGCAAACCGGTCTGGAACCAGTTCAGGCTATGCAAATGTTTGATCAGTGGCTTAGCTCACTTGTAAGAGATCAACGACTGGTCTTTGTAGGTTTAAATGCCGGATTTGACTGGTCGTTTATTAACTATTATTTCTGGGCATTTTTAGGGCATAACCCATTTGGAATCAGCGCGCTGGATATTAAGTCTTATTTTATGGCTGCCCAGCACTGTAAATGGTCAGAAACCAGTTCACGGCATATGGACCGACTATTACATCCAAAGCTAAGTAAAAATCACAATGCTCTAGATGATGCTTTATATCAGGCAGAGCTGTTTAGGCTAATACGGGGTCAGCAGTTAAAGATGAACCGTCCGCTTGGCTAACTCAGCAAATCAACGCCTTAAAGCTGGATATTCTTTTCTAGGTTCAGCAGAATTGTTTTATTATCCAGTCCACCCGCAAAACCAGTTAATGCACCACTAGCTCCTATTACCCGATGACAAGGTGCAATTATTGAAATCGGATTACGACCATTTGCAGCACCTACGGCGCGCATCGCCTTAGGTCGACCAATCGCTTGAGCAATCTGCCCATAACTACGGGTCTGTCCATAAGGAATTTTTAACAGTTCGGTCCAGACCAGTTTCTGAAACTCTGTTCCGGCAAAGTCTAGCGGTATGTCAAATCGCTGCCGGTTTCCCTCAAAGTATTCTTCAAGCTGCTGGCGTACCTGAAGCAAAACCGGATGCTCCGGCTCAACCACCAGTTCTGCCAGCTGAATACGTTTAGGTTGCTCATTTTCCCAAAGAACGGCTACCAGTGCTTTCTCGTTTGCGATCAGCCTTAAACGGCCCACTGGAGAATCCATATACTGCATTGCAAGTTTCATATTTTTTTACCTGCCTCTAATTGCTTGAAGATAATTTCATCAGAACCAATCCAGATACAATCAGTACTGCTGCCAGCATTCGCATTGCTCCTGCCGGTTCATTTAAAATAAAAATCCCCAGTAAAAAAGAACCGATTGCGCCTATTCCTGTCCAGACAGTATAAGCTGTACCTAGAGGTAAAGTCCGCATCGAAATAGAGAGCAGCACTACACTCAGTATCATAAAAACAATCGTAATTACGCTTGGGCCTAAGCGAGTAAAGCCTTCTGAAAGCTTCATTGAGTAAGCCCAAACTACTTCAAAAAGACCTGCTAAGAGTAATAGTAACCATGCCATCCGGTCTTTTCCTTTCTCGTCAGGCCGTCCTGACAATTTTTCCACTATGGGGAGGCCGTTCCTCCTGAAACTTTGATTATTTTAACTGAGCTTTTCCAGATAAACAGTAGCTCAATACAAAGGTATCTTTTGCTCAGATTCCATTCATTTAAATTTAAAATCTCTTGAGCTTTAAGTAAACCCTAAAAATAGTGTTACAGCAGATGGGGAAAAATTTATCAAAGTTATGCACAAAAGCCAAACTTCACTTCCAGATAAGTATATAGCTTTAAAAAAGCCTTGTTCTACAGGCTGTAGCTATAAATTAGACAGTTCAAATTTTAGACACTGGCTAATAAAAATACTTGCTTTTGGAGTGATTAAGTCAATAAAAAAGGATTCAGTTGAATCCTTTTTATACTTTTTTTGTCTAATTAATAAGCAATTGATAGTTAATTGTTTATAGTTCACCCAAGTTATCCCTAGCGTTATCAACAAGGATATCCATAGAGTTATAAACAAAGTTATCCACAGACCTTATCGAGTTATTTAAAATAGCTTAAACTTCTACACTGCCTACTTTATTCAGTTCAGCCCGCATCTCATCAATGACATTTTTATAATCTGGTTTTCCAAAAATGGCTGAACCTGCTACAAACATATCTGCACCTGCTTCAGCAATTTCACGAATATTGGCAGGTCCTACGCCACCATCTACCTCTAAACGGATATCACGGCCACTTGCGTCAATAATCTTGCGTACCTGACGTAGTTTTTCTAAAGTCATTGGAATAAATTTCTGGCCGCCGAACCCCGGGTTTACACTCATCAACAGAATCTGGTCTACCTTATCCAGTACATAGTCCAGATAATGCAATGGAGTTGCTGGGTTAAACACCAGCCCAGCTTGCGCTCCGCCAGATTTGATCAGTTGTAAAGAGCGGTCAATATGGTCAGATGCTTCTGGATGAAAGGTAATAATGTCCGCCCCTGCGTCCAGAAAGTCACCGATTGTGCGATCAACTGGTGAAACCATCAGATGTACATCAATGGGTGCCTGAATACCATATTTTTTGAGCGCCTTGCATACACCCGCCCCAAAAGTAAGATTAGGCACATAATGATTATCCATTACATCGAAATGAACTACATCAGCACCGGCTGCCAATACTTTTTCCACATCTTCACCGAGACGGGCAAAATCTGCAGATAAAATTGAAGGTGCAATTAGATAGGGCTTGGACATCGGAGGACCTGGCTTGAGAAATTGACTATTGTATTATTATAGCAAAAAGCTCCTGATTACTGGGCACTAAAGCATAAATGCAATCCCTGTTGAGACAGGTATTAAAATTTTGAGGAAGTACTTTGAGTAAAACTCTGCTACAGTATGCTTGTTATTGAGAATGAGAAGCAACATGAATAGTCGCACAGAAATTGATACTCAAGATGCTGGTCGTATAGCTAAACGTCTGGTAAATCACTGGAAACACAAGTTTGAAATTGAAGAGCATGGGACAGCTTTTACAATTGTTATGCCAGATGCAAAAGTCATTTTAACCCCTGAAACTGAACAGTTAGCTGTTCAGGTAGAAAGTCAACGTGCCGAAGATGAGCATCAACGTCTGGAAAAAGTCGTTATTGATCATCTGAATCGCATGGCACAACAGGAATTTCAGGCACAATGGCGAGCATACTAGAAGTATGCTCTGTATCATTCAAGCTTATTTCTCTTCCAGCTGGATGGCATGAAACTGTAAGTGGTCATCCATAAAGCTTTGAATAAAATAGTAACCATGATCATAGCCAGTATGCTGGCGCAAGCGTAGTGGCTGGCTTGCCTGTTTGCAGGCCTGTGCAAACAGTTCAGGATTGAGCTGGTCATAGAATTGATCATCCAGCCCCTGATCAATCAGGATTTCAGGAAATAAGGTACCTTTTTGTGTCACCAGCTGTACAGCGTCGTGTTTAGTCCACTGCTGGTGGTCTTCACCCAAGTAATGTCGAAATGCTTTTTCTCCCCACGGACACTGACACGGTGCGCAGATCGGTGCAAATGCGGATACCGATTTAAACTTTTCCGGATATTTCAATGCTAGCGTCAAGGCACCATGGCCACCCATAGAATGTCCGAATATCCCGACTTTATCGGTCTGCACTGGAAAGTTTTTCAGAATTGCCGGATAAAGCTCATCTGTCACATAACTTTCCATCTGGTAATGTTCAGACCATGGCTCTGCACAGGCATTAATATAAAAGCCAGCGCCTTGGCCTAAGTCCCAACTGTCTCCCTGGGCAACATTTTCCCCTCGTGGCGAAGTATCAGGAGAGACCAGAATTAGTCCGAGCTGGGCAGCAAGTCGCTGGGCGTGGGCTTTAATTGCAAAGGTTTCTTCGGTACAGGTTAAGCCTGCCAGATAAAATAAAGTGGTGCAGGGTTCATCCAGCAGCGCCTGAGGTGGCAAAAAAATACTAAAACGGCTCTCACCCTTCAGATATTTTGAAGCCCACTGATAAATACGCTGTTCACCATCAAAGCAACGATTGGTCTGCAATAGTTCCATATTCTTATTCCTTTTATTTTCCTGCCCTTTCGAGCTGAGCAGACTGGGATACAGCTAATGATAAATTAGGCTGATTTGCTGTGGTAGCCGGGAACAGGCGCTGTTCCAGTTGAGGCAACATCAGTTCCATATTTTTGCCGATGACCCACTGAGGCTCAGAAGGATCAAAACCTTGAGCATTCTCCCAAGTCGCTACCGTACTGCGTGCCTGTTCAAACGCCGTTTTTAAGGAAGACTGTTCACGCATAGCCTGATCAAAGAAAGCCCGCCCAAAATAAGTATAGTCAGCTTCATTGGAGCAGCCAAATGAAGCACGGTCAGCAGCAGAAGCTGTGATAATTAAAGTGTTGGCAGACTGCAAGGCCGGTATAAAACTGCCAGAATAGCAGGCAGAAATTACAATTACACGCCAGCGGATACCGGAACGGTCCAATGCTTCACGTAGCCATTTTGGATCAACCTGATCCAGCTCTAAAGGCGCATTTTCAATTTCAAACTGATTTTGCAGCCCGTGTGAAGTCATATATAAAAATAGCACATCACTTTCACGGTTCATTTGCTGCCCGATACGGCGTAGCGCCAGATTAATGCTGGTTCTAGAAGCAATAGGTATTTCAGTACGGGTTTGTGGGTTATTAATTAGCATTACCGAACGGCCGAATGTTCCGAAACGGGTATCAAACTGTTCCCTAATCCGTTTTACTTCAGATTTAAAAACATCCTGATAGCTGGCGCCAGCGACACCCAAGAAATACCAGTGCGTTTGAGCAAACTCACCATACTCCACATCTTCCAGAGTCCGATTCAGTATTTGACTCTGCTTATAGAAAGCCTCTTCAGAAAATGATGGCGGGACACTTTCTACTTTCCAGATTGGCTGGTCTTTAACTGACATCTGCCATACGACCAATGTAATAAATGTCGCCAGCATGATCAGGGCAAATTCCCACCACGGCCATTTTAGTTCACGACCAAATACCCAGACCACAGCCATACTCTGCCAGACAAACAGCACCATAAACAGGATGGGCAAATAGTCATAAATTGCATAAGGTAAATAATCAAGTTGCCCCAGATACTGAATCAGGCTTTGCAATAGCGCAATATGCGTATCCAGAATCAGCCATAAGATAGTCGGTACCAGCATTAATCGTGGATTATTGGTACGCTGTGACAGGAATATGCCGACAATTAAGGCCAGAAAAGGCCATAAGGCATAACTCACCAGTCCTTGAGAATTAAACTCGCCAGTTTCACCAGCAGTCAGCCAGCTAAATAAAGTATTGGCCAGTCCTCCCAGTACGCCCCAGACAATAAACTGAAGGATTGAAGGCCGCACAGCAGCCAGTGCGCGACGAGAACCTAAAAATAACCACATCCCGGCAATCTGATTGCTTTGAAAATCATGCCAAAAATTAATCGATGGTTTGAGGTTAATCATAGGATGTCTGGGAAAATGATATTTTTTTAAAGGCCTAAACAGTTTAGGCCTGAGATAGAATTTAGCAATGCCACTTTCTAACTATATAACAAAACTTTGCTTAATATTGAAGCTGTTACCAAATAGTTTTAATCAGGCAGATAAAAGTAGGCATCGAAGCGGCAGGCGTCGCCTAACCATTGATGATCAGGTGTTTGTTCGGCTAGAAATCCTGCATGACGTGGCCGTTTTACTATGACCCGTTTTGCAACTGCTTGTGCAAGAGATAAAAGTCTATCTCCCAAATCCATCTCTCCCTGTTCAGGCAACAGCATATGTAAAAGCTGCATCTGTTTTTTAACTTGGGCCTGTTTTTTATGGTCCTGCTGATTCTGGTCACGCTGTGGAAACATCGGATCAAGATAAACAACGTCTATCCTGTGCTGTCGAGCTGTTTGCTGACGCAAATAATCAGCAGAGTCGGCAAAAACCAGTTTAATCCTTGCTGCGGCTGAGTTCAGGAATGCATCAGTTTGTGCCTGGGCCAGACTTTCTTCCAGCAGCGTAAATAGAATGGGATGACGCTCGACTAAAGTGACTTCTGCACCCAAATGGGCCATCAGCAAGCTGTCATGCCCCAAACCGGCAGTGGCATCAATCAGTTGCGGCTTTTCTCCCAGTTGGCAGGCGCGGGCAAGCATTTCCGACTTTAAACTGGCACGCTTTAAACGTGGAATTTCAGCTTTCCAGTCTGGTTGCATTTTCATGCCATTTGCACATAGCCATAAACCCTGCGCGTTTGTACATAAAGCAAGTTCCGGATTCAGGCGTAAAAAACGGCTATTGATTTTCTCAACTGTTTCTATACCTAAATTTATACCTCGTGAACCAAGCACAGCAGCGTAGTGCTGTGCTTGATCCTCATATTCAGCTTCACAAAATAAGCGCATGGCTTACCATAATCTCCAGCCAGTAAAGGCAAATAACAGGATCAGTAATCCGGATGCGATCCGGTACCAGGCAAAGATCATGAAATCACGCTTGGCCACATAAGCGACTAAAACACGAATCAGGAACAATGCTGAAATAAAGGAAACTAGAATCCCCCAGCCGATTACCAACCAGTCAAAATTACTTTCCAGTACATCATAACTTTGATACAGATCTAAAAGACCGGCTCCGATAATGACAGGAATACCGAGAAAGAAAGAGAATTCGGTTGCCGATTTACGTGACAGACCCAACATCATGCCGCCAATAATTGTTGCGCCTGAGCGCGAAGTGCCCGGAATCAGTGATAAGATCTGAATCAGGCCAATCCAGATTGCCTGTTTGATACTGATATTCTCAACTTCAGGTGCATTGACTTTAGGTGGATTCTTTTCTATCCATATAATAATCAGGCCACCAACAATCAAACCAATTGCTACTGCCACATCATTAAATAGAAGCTCTTTAACCTGCTGACCAAACGTCAGACCCACCAGTACAATTGGAATCGAGGCCAGAATCAGCCCAAAGCCCAGACGGCGACCTTTTTCTTCGCCCGTGATCATACCTGTGGCAGCGTCCCATAGACGCGACCAGTATTCATAAATCACTGCCGCGATTGCCCCCATCTGGATGGCAATTACAAAGACTGCACTTTTTTCTTTAGTCCAGAAATCCATTAACTCTGAGGCCAGAATCAAATGTCCAGTACTTGAAATCGGAAGGAATTCAGTGATTCCCTCAACAATACCCATGATGGCTGCTTTAAATAGCAGTAAAAGATCCATACCGTATTCCTAATTATGCTTTACCTTGTTCTGGTATTTTTTTCCACGCATTGTCACGCAAGTAGACTGGTAAAGCCTGCTCGGCACTTAACCACTCGGCTTTTAATGCCTGTACTCGTGCGATCGCTGCAATATCTTGGGCTGTTGCCGTAATCTGCTGGTAGTTTACCTGTGCTGTATCAACTAAGGCTGAACCAGAACCCACCAGTGGAAACTGGACAGCTTGTCTGGCAGTCTCATAATCAAGTAGCTGTTCCTCAGCAACTGGCCGCATAATATGCTGTTCATCTAACTGAAAACTGCCTATATAAACTTCCTGCATCCGTGCATCCAGTACGGCACTCACCTCTTTGAGGCCCGTCAGACGATAGGCTGCCTGAGCCAGTGCCTGTAAGGTTGATACGGGAATGACTGGCAAATCGTTGGCCCAAGCCAGTGCCTGGGTGACTGCAGCATTAATGCGTACGCCGCTGAATGAACCTGGTCCACGGCTAAACGCTATTGCGGATAACTGCTCCAATTGCAGTGAAGTTTGCTGCAATCCCTTTTCAATCATAGGTAGTATCATTTGTGTCTGTGCTTTAGTACGCTCATCCAGCTGAAAGAACAGCTCCTGAATGTCATCTACTATGGATACGGAACACTGCTCGTTGGCAGTTTCCAATGCCAGCAATTTCATGCACAACCTTAAATAAAATCAGTTAAAAATTGTTGGCTATCATACTCCACTCATGTTTCAGTGGCGAGGATTTCACAGAGCAAATACAAAAAAGCCAAGTCTATACTTGGCTAAATTTTCTTCTTTCAGATTCAGTTAAAGTTTAACTTCTTCCAGGTGTGTAAATCGCTTAAAATGTTCTGCATAATGTAGTGCGCTGAAACGGATATGCGCTGCAACCTGCTCATCCACCTGTTTCACGACTTTTCCAGGCGACCCCATGACAACTGAGTTGTCTGGAATAATTTTACCTTCTGGGATCAAAGCGTTAGCACCAATAATACAGTTTTTACCAATCACTGCATTATTTAGAATTACAGAATTAATTCCAATTAATGTATTGTCTCCAATGGTACAGCCATGCAGCATGGCTTGATGACCAATCGTAACATATTGCCCGATATTCATCTCGATGCCGGCATCAGTATGTAATACGGCATTTTCCTGCACATTGGTATAATCACCAAGATGGATTTTAGAATTATCTGCACGGATCACCGCTCCAAACCAGATGCTGACCTGCTGCCCCATTTCAACCTGACCAATCACTGTGGCGTTGTCTGCTACCCATCCATCCCAAGGCTGCTGTAAAGCTTTAGGCGCGTGCCCTTCAAATTTATATAACATGTTTCTATTCCCTGTTTGTTTTAGTCAGTATTTTCTAGCCTGAAAAGTAGGCGAGTTCAACAAGAATGGCCATTCTTTTTTATAATTTAAGCCATATTTAAACAGCGCAATTAACATTCGGGCCGTCAGGCCCCAAATAATTTCATTATTAATCCGCATACTGGGAAAATATAATGACTGATGCGCATAATGAACCTCATAAGGTACAGGAGGTGCATGCATCAGTTCGTCTAATGAAACATAAAAAATCCGGTCGATTTCAGAAGGCTGCGGATTGAGTTCCAACCCGGCCGGAATAAGTCCAACTACCGGTTTAACCAACATACCATTACGCGCACGATGCATAGGTAAATCGCCTATCAGCTCTACTTCAAACGGGTTAAGGCCAGTTTCTTCCTGAGCTTCCCGTAGTGCAATCACAATATTGCTGGTATCTGTCGCATCCCGTTTCCCGCCTGGAAACGAGACTTCACCTGCATGACTGTTCAGATAGGCAGAACGGCGTGTTAGCAGCACTTTCGGATCAGGCTCATTGGTAATAGCAATCAGGACTGCGGCATGGGCAGGCTGTATACGTCTTGAAAACCGCAAGCGTTGTTGCAGAAGTTGTATGAGTGAATGATCATCCATGCCATTACCTTATCTTCGCTCTTTTATTCTATTTTCATCATAGCTGAAATTGTCGGGCTTGACATACAAATGATGCGAAAGCATAAAATTTCGGTTATGCTGAATGCCACCTCTCCTGGCGTTAATGTATATGAATTTCTGCATCATTTGTGGGCATGAGACAACTGAAAAAATTCCTTTAGGCGATCATCAAATTCGTCGTGTCTGTGTTCAATGTGGAAATATACATTATGAGAATCCGAAGGTAATTTGTGGAGCTTTAGCACTTTGGGAAGATAAAGTCCTGCTTTGTCGCCGCGCTATTGAACCGCGTTACGGACTCTGGACACTGCCAGCTGGCTATATGGAATTATTTGAAACCATGGAACAGGGTGCAGCACGTGAAACCCGTGAAGAAGCTGAAGCTGAAATTCATATTGAACAGTTATACTGTATGTATAATATTCCACGAATCGGGCAGATCTATGTGCTGTTTAAAGCTAACTTAATTGATGGTACATTTGGAGCGGGTGAAGAAAGTATTGAATGTCGTCTCTTTGATGAACATGAAATTCCCTGGACTGAATTAGCTTTTCCGAGTGTCGAGCGGACTTTACGTCATTATTTTGAAGACCGGAAAAATAATTCTTTTATTACCCATCTTGAAACTATTGGTACGCGTATAGATCACACCGGCTAATATAAAATATAATAAAAAGACCAGAACAAATTAATATTACTCTGGTCTTTTATAGAACTTGATTCATATAAATACAAATCATTTGATGTCAGAATTTTATTTAGTTTTAACCTGATAACAGTCTGGCAAAGTCATTTCTATTTTTCCGCCCGCCAGCTTTGCCAGATTTAAATCAGCCTGTGTGACTTCTTTTTTAGTTGGATCATTTTCAGTCTTTTTCTGGTTTGCATTATTAAAGGTATTCTGGAAGCTTGCTAATGTATTGGCCCATTGTACAGCTTCTCCTGCAGAGTCCGTAAAGCGAATTGACCTGTTACCGTTTAATAGTCCACCAAGCTGTATTCTTGCTCCCCCAACAGAAAGTATTTCACCATTTTCTGCGAGCTGCAATTTGACATTCATTCCCACTAATGCACCATTGATATTATTAAAAGTATCATTGGCTAAAATCATGCGTACAGAAATAGAATTATCATTAGTAAATACGCGGGCCGTGGTTCCTAAACGATACTGTTGCACTCCATAATTATCTATTAATTCCGGGCTGATACTATCTGAATTACATAAAGCCGTAGACATATCTGATGCAGTTGCATTTGGCCGGATATTAGTTCGAATATCTCCATTGGCATCTACTACAATGCCCAGTTTAATATTATTGACCGAAGTATCATTAAACTTGAAGGTCAGATCAGCATAAAGTGGAAAAATATAATTTTCGCCTACACGGCTATTATTAATAGACTTGAAGACTTTTTTATCCAGATAAGTAATATGGTAGATTTTGTACAGATCCATAGGTCCTTGAAATAATTCACCGGCTACGTCCTGCTGCCAGTGACCTAAATCATTTTTATCTGCTTCTGTGATCGTTGTTTTTCTGGTAATTTTTTTATAGAACTTTTCTTGCCCGGCCATAATACTGTTATTAAATAGTTTACCTTGAGTAATCAGTAAATCTTGAGAGTTCTGTTCACTGACTTTAAATGTAAAAGGCTGATCTATTCTCTTAGTAAGTGGATTAATCCAGTGATCCTGTGGTTCCGCAGTGATTCTCACTGGCCTGGTAGAGGTAATAAGTTCCAGATTAGCACCGATAACTGCAGATGTAGCTTTAGTAACACTTCCTTTCCATTGAATGCCACTCCCAAGAGTGTAGCCCTGCCGGTCAGTAATCAACATAAAATGACCTAAAGCACGTTTAATAGAAATATCATTTAAGTCACAAACTGGTTTATTACACCCTACCATGCCTTCTGAGCCGGCATTACTTGCTATTTGATCAATTAAATTTGTTGGAAAGACGGCAAATTCAGGTTGATAAACTGCAGAATTAGCAATATTGACTAATTTATTTAGCGTAATAAAAGCATCTTGATCTGTAATTTGTGAAACATCCAGCCATGGGCGAATCAATTCAACATATCTTTTACTGACAATATCTTCGGCAGTCACTGAGGTAGAAATTTTTTCCAGATTTTGTCTTACTGCATCTGTAATATAAAGTGCCTGGATATCCGTAGGCACTTCAATTCTTTGTTCTTTGAGTGCCAATGCCTGAATAATTTTAACCAGTTCTAAGGCAACTTTCACGGTAGGATCACTCTGCTGAAGCATTTTGGCATCTTGTCCAGTTATTCCAGCAGCAAGATCAAGCAAGGTCAAACGAGGAACCGTACCAATTGTATCGGATGAACTAATTTTATTGAGGTCTACTTCACCCAGACTAATTTTTCTGTCGTCACTGCCCATCATAAAGAATTCCGCCTTATCGCCTGTACGGCAAGTTCCTGTAACTACAGAGTTGGCAAAATCCATTAAAGTTATAAACGTATTATTGGCGTCACTACTACAGGTAAAATTCAGACCATCAACGGGATAATCTAAAATAAATTCAGTACATCCTTTATCATTTGCTTTACATGTTCCGTTGACATACGTCATCGTATCTTTTTCGGGGATAATATTTGCACTTTCACCACCGCAGCCACTCAATGCAGCCATTAATACAGTCATCGTAAATGGTAGTAGATATTTATTTTTCATTCTTCATGCTCTTTTTTTTCGGTTTAACGTAGTGCAATTAGTTTTAACTGTCCCTGATTACTCAGTACATAATTCGGCGTATCTGGGGCTGAAAGTAAGGGAGTCATTAGTAAGTACTGAGTATGGACTGGTATACGGATCACACCTTCAAGTTTTTTAAAATGAATCATCGAGGCATCAGTATCATGGTTTTTAAAGCCTCCAGCCCCCTCAATGACACAACCTTTTGCATCCAGAAATATGACTAAAGGCCAATAAAAAGTCGGTCTGTTTTGCTGGGAGGCGTACGAGTTAATCTGGACATGCTGTATCTGGCCAGATAGTTCAACCACTTCAAAATCGAACTGATCCTTTAAAGGAGCGCGCGGCCAGATATTAATTTCTTGCTCTGCATTCATCCTTTTAGCTTTCTTAATCTTTTTATCTTTAAAACACTGTTGTCCTAAACTTTCTACTGCTTCGGCCTGAGATATACGATAGTAAGTAGGAGCTAAAACAATTACCTGATTTGCCTGTATCGGACTCTTTTTGAACAGATGATCTAAAGTGGACTTGCCTACCCCTTTCTCTCTTTCAATAACCTGTAAACGCGTGGAGCCATTACGTGTATCAATAATCCCTTCTGGCATAGTATAGAAACGTTTTTTTCCATCTATATTAAATTCTTTATCTTCCAGATATTCACTTTTAATATATTGCTCACCGTCAATTACTGTTAAAGCCTGTTGCTGTGCGGTGAGGGCTGGAGTATTGATTTTTTGCTCTTTTTGATGGGTTGCTTGCGTCTCTGGAATAATAATGTTTTTTTGTGGCGTCACAACTTGTTTCGGCTGCTTTATAGAAGAACTATGGTCTGGCAACTTTTCTACTGGTTTAACTATCGATGTAACAGCCTGTATTTCTTTAGGGGCAACAATCAACGGCTGATTATCTGCATTAATTATATCTTGAGCTGTTTTCTTCTCCATCCCATTTGAAGAAGATAGAACATTTTTTGATGACATAATCACAACATCTATCTGACTTTTGTCATCCCTAGATGTTTTTAGTTTATGAGTAAAATTGGTAGTTTCAGCCTCAGGCTGAACCAGTTTTTCAGGTCTTTTATCTGGGCGTTGTACTACCATAGGCCGCCCATCAGGACCAATAATAGTATGAAACTCTCCAGCTGATACAAACGATACTGGCATTAAACTTAATGCGAATATCATTTTAATGACGATGTCCCTTTTCATTTTCTTTTCAAAGCCTACCACTTTGTTCTATAACTTAGACCCAAGATTGTAATTTTAGTATCCGTTTTCATATTTAAACCCGCAAACGGGTTCAGCAAGATATTATTTACCCCAGGCAAATTCCCTAAATTACTGGCACCTGCTGGAATTTTATCGCGGCTTTGTAAGAAACCAATTGATAAATCCAGATCTGTATCTGCATCAAAACGATAGCCTAATCCAAGACCAAATAGTTGTGCGTTATTGATTGGAACCATGGTATTACGTTTATGATCAGGAATAGCGCTGGTCCGTGGTTCATAGCCTGCCCGTAGCTTTAAACGGTCTGTAGCTGAGTATTCGAGGCCAATTCCAAAATTCCATGGCGAAGTAAATTCTAGAGGTAAGGCCAGATTGGCATCCCCAATATTCTCAGATAAAAGTTTTGCAATTTTTAGCGCAGAAATTTCCCGGTCAAACTCAAATTTAAATTTGTCCCAAGCCCTATAGTCTGTCCAGCCTACATCGAAGTTAAGCTGTAAATCAGGTAAAATTTTATATTTTATTCCTGCCTGAAAGTGTGCCGGGTATTCAAAATCCATAGCCACCAGCCCTGACTCACTTCCTGGAATAGAACGGGGAAAGCCTAAAATAGCAGCCAGAATCTGCCCAGTCGGTGAGGACATGAGACCATTGATGAGTTCTTGTGGAGCTTTGGCATTATCAATATGGTATTTACCTTTTAACCGCATTTTTGCAGAACTTTGATACACCATGCCTAAGCTAAAGTCATCCGTTGGCTCCCACAGTACACCCAAGTTATAACTTGGACTCAGAGATTGTTCTAAAGCAACTTGCATCTGTCCAAAACGGCTAAAAGGATTCATACCTTCTTCAGCATTACAAATACCTAATAGTAAGATATCAGTAATAATGTCCTGATTTTCCTTGAAAGGTGTACAGACCACCTCATCAATCATACGTAACATTCCAATCAATTCATTGGGAAAACGTAAATCTGTTTTCAGACCAATGGCTTGATAAGACATGCCAATAGATGCGCCAATTGATAATTCATCATTCACTTCATAAGCAAAAGATGGCGATAGATAGGTAATCCTCTCCAAGGCAACCTGTTGCCCCATAAAATTACCAGGATTTCCATTTTCAGCACCGAAACCGGCTACCAGAGGTGCATACATAGCGGTAGCAAATGTAGTTTTAGATCCAGGCGGATTATATGCAATCCCCGCTGTTGGTGCGACCATTGGCATCCCTTCGCCCAAATCGACCATTTTTTTTAAAATCGGAACATACAGGCTGACGTACTCTACATCACCCCTCACCGGGCCTTTAAAATCAGTACACAAGTCCGAATCAACTTCTGGCCCGTCATTACATACTAATGGGTCATCAGAATAACCAAATACATTGTAGCCAGCAGGTACGGTAAATTCACGTTTGATATCGAAATTCGCCACAATTCCTTGCAGGTCGGTCTGTAAGCCCTCAATTTTGGTCAATGCCGCCGGGTTAAAATGGATTGCACTAATCCCGGGAGGGTCTGCTGTTACAGCATTTCCCATAGTTAATGACCGAATATCAACAGATAAATTTTGCCCTAATTGAGCAAATGCAACACTGGAACAGCCCGATAATAAAATTGCAGACACTAGCGGGCGAAGTCGATTAATTTTCATACGACCAGCCTCTTAGCGTAATTTTTTACCAAAACCTAAAATATCTAGTGGGAAAGAAAGACCCAAAGACACATCAGGTGCATCTTCTGTCAGTCCTATACCCAGTGTACCGTTTACAATAGTCTCTGGTGATACCCGTACGCCTAGAGATATTGCAAAGGTTGAACTGGTTTGATCTGCAACCGAATAACTTTCTCCACTTGTATATGTGAATTCAGCATCAGTATTGAAACTTTGCTGATAAGACATGGTCATCGAAATATCATAGTTAAATGAATAGGCAAAACCAAAAGCGAATCCACCACTTATACCTGGATTAAACTCATCAATGATTCGTGACCCACGGCGCTGATTCAGTCCAGTTTCTTTAAAACCGTAGTTGGCTGATACTGAGGCGAAGAGTACAACAGGATCAATATATTTACGGGTACTCGCCCCTATACCTGCCGAATAATATCCTTTACCGGTAGAAAGGTCTGTTGTTGGATTAATCTCATAAGGACTATCGCCAGTTTTACTGGAAAGATTACCAAATAAAATCAGCGGTAAGCGTCCAGCTTTTAAGGGAAAAGGCTCCCAACGCGCCCCTACTGAAATATCCCCCAGACCCGCAGTAGAAGCATCTTTGAGCAGATCTGTTTTTGCAACCAAAGGTAATGAAGCAGTGAACGTTAAGTTATCCAGCACGCCATATTGAGCAGTAAAGGTATTGGTTAGGGTATGACTGGCATTTTCCTGCACCCGTAATTGGTATAGCTGCCCTTGAGCCATTTCTAAATCTAGCTGTGTATCTCTGTAATAAGTATAGTCGACATCATAATATGCAGAGATATCACCCTTTTTGATTAAAGAATACTGACGCTCATTGGATGTAAACACTTCCTGTAAATTGGTTTCTTTAGTCGCATCACCTGCCTGCTGTTGCAGAGCCATTGAAGCATCTTGCTGCTCTGACACTGTTTCTGATGTAATAGGCTGTTCAGGAGATGCGGCTTCAATATCCTGCCGATTTGCTGTTTTTTCCTTCTCTAGCGCTCCCGGCTGTTCAGCCGCATAAGCCACCCCGAATAACATCTGAATACTTAAAGCCAAGACTGTTCTATTCATCCACTTACGGTCCATTTTCCATCCCACCTTTTTATTTTTTTAATTTCAAAAAATTTCTGTGCTGCTATTTATTTTTGTAATAGAGCCTCAGATAGTTATAAGTAGGTTGCCCATAACTTTCTGATTCCTTATTCAAATTTCGATCTAGACGTATAGTTGAGGCTTTATCGGCAATTTTTTCCATATAGAATTGCGGATATTGAATATCCACAAAGGCATAACGGTTTACTGTGGCATCTTCTACATGACGCATATCAGCATCTTGCAAAGCCAACAGGTTTTTTCTTTGTTCAGGCGCTACGTTAATCAAGAACAGTGTATTATTTTCCCAAATTTCCTTAAAACGCTGCTCGTCAAAACTTATATTCCCCAAAGCCGGGTCAGCGACGTAAACGCGCCCATTCTTATAGGCTTTATAAACCACAAAATGCTTAAAACCGGCGTAACTGATTGGTACAATTGCAGGCTGACCCTGCTTGACCAAATCTGAAAATTCTCCTTTATACCCTCCACTTTCTAAACCTAAAGCTTCTACAAAACGCTTCATGTCCAACAGGGAAAAACTGCGCCGCTCAATAATACGTTCTGTTTCACCAAACTTTAAAAGTCCATTCATGGTCTGTTGTTCTGATAAATCAGTGCCAACATACCCATTTAAAAGTGTGGTAAGTGCGGCTGAACCACAACTATAATCGTAAGCCTGACGGACAATACCTCGGAACTGGTCTTCTAATGCGGGTTTAATAAGTACAGGTTCTCTATGCATTCGGACAAAAGAGTTATTTCGAGAATCTAAAGTTTCTGTATAATAAACTGCTTCTTCCGGTTTCTTTTTTATTTCAAAGGCTTCCGTGGCAAAGTAATACATTAATGCCGAGCCTAAAGCGATCTCTAACATATCTTTAACTTTTTAGTTTTCAGTAATTATACTGATATTCGTTATTTTTCTAGAGTATAAACTCTACTTCCTTGTACCACTCAAGATACCTTTTTTTTTTAAAAATAACAGCTTTTTTTAGGATTTTTGAAAAAAATTATATTTTATTGTAAAAAAAAGCGCGTGAAGTCACGCGCTTTTAAATAGAAATTTATTATCGACCAGAAATGGTAATCACAGAACCTTGGTTGTATTGACCCATTGCAGGACTGTAATAAGTTTGTAGTCCCTGAATTTCTACATCCCCAATTGAAGCAGCATCGCGGCTACCTAAATGAACACCCTTAACATAGTTATCAATTGGACCTGAGTTACTTACCATACGAATATAGCCATTATTAGTACCTTCTTTACCGATCACACTAATTTTTTGATCAATTGATAGATCACGAGCATTAGCATCAGCTACTTTAATACTATCGACAAAAATTTCACCAGCAGCACGTGTAGCTGTTTTAGTTGAGTTATCTAGAATACCCAGGTTCTTGATCTCAAGACCGCCCAGCATTTTTGCATCTAGCTTAATCATGGCGCCCTGTGGAGCTGCACCTAATTGAATATTTGCTGACATTGGACCTGTTTTTAATGAAAGGCCAGAGAGAATAGCATTATAGTTTGTATCATCCCCCCCACGACGAATACTCGTTGCAGTTGCAGGATCTGCTACAGCATTAGAACCGGTTACCCCAATCTCGCCAATATTGATATCTAGACCCGATACATCAGCAGCAATATTAATAAATGCACCACCAGCTGCTTTGTCGCCTGCATCAGAGTCAATACGCAGGTCAGCAAGATTACGAGTTGTTAGCAGATATTTGCCTGCATCATCATAATTGGCTTTGACTACTACACCCAGCTTTTCGTTAATATCGCCTGTTTTACCGTTACCCTTAATTACGATGGCACCAGCCTTTCCAGCAGTGCTTCCACCTGTTAGGCCATCATTATCATGAATAAATAATTTTTCAATTTCAACCTTTGAAATACCGATCCCGATATTAATACCATCTTGGCCAGTGGTTGCACTTAATGAAGCATCATCCATCGCTTGCATTGCCATTGCATTTGCACTAATTGCCATAGAAGAAACTAAAGCAATTTTAGTAAACATTTTCATTCCATACTCTCCTAAGAGTTTTTATTTTTTTGATTGTCTAGCTACTCTTAATTTCTACTGTTTTTTTATTTTCTGCAGTAGAAACATCCTGTCCTTGAGTAGCTACTTTAGATTAGCAAGCTTAAGTTAGCCTGAGAGGATTAATTGATCAACTGCTGCCCATCATAATCAAAGCAAAACCGATAAACGGTATCTGGATTTAGGTCATAGTTAATTATGTAGTAATATGTGCCACTGTTTTATCAGATGCACTTATAGACTATGCCAAAGCTGAGAAAAAAGCTTGATTTTTATCATAATGATCCTGCTTCTATTTTAAATAAATTGAGGGATTTTTTTGGTTTAGTTTATTTAGAAGATAATCATCGGCCTATTATTGCATTTCTGCCAGATCAATATATTAAATACCAGTCCGGCTTATTTTCAGCTTATAAAAAAAATACTGATTATTCTTATTCAATTACTCATCATAAAATAGATTTACTTGATTTTATTTGTTTAGATCCTGAATTTAAGGGTTCTTCTCAAGCAGGATTTAACGGTGGATATATTGGATTTATTAGCTACGATTTTGCTGCCCAACAACATCTTAAAATTCATATAGAATATAAAAAACAGCCAAGTTTATATTTAGGCAAATATCATCATTATTTAAAGTATGAAGCAGAAGAGTGGATATTTTATAGTGAAGGTCAAGATGCATTAATCATTTATCAAAATATTTATGATGCTCTTCATTTAGATCATGATTCAGATACTCAGGTGTTTCAGCTGGTTCAGACCTGTCAGCCACGCTGGACTAAACAGCAATATATTTCAGCCTTTAAGCAAGTGCAGGAATATATTACAGCAGGTGACTGTTACCAAATTAATTTAACTCAAGAGTTTAAAGCTCAAGGTAATGGTCATTTACTAGACTGTGCAGCGAAATTTTGGGCTATGACAAATGCGCCTTATGCGGGCTACCTAAAAATAGATAATCTTGAAATCTTAAGTTGCTCTCCTGAGCTTTTTATTGATTTTAAAGAACAACAGCAAATTATAACACGCCCGATTAAAGGGACCATGCCGCGTTATGCAGATCCGATACTTGACCAGAAAGCAAAAAACACTTTAATTAACTCCAAAAAAGATCAGGCAGAGAATGTTATGATCGTTGATTTACTGCGTAATGACTTCAGTCTCTATGCCCAAAAGGGTTCAGTTAAAACACTAAAATTATTTGAAATTGAAAGTTTTAATCAAGTCCATCATATGGTCAGTGAAGTACAAGCTATATTAAACAAAAATATTTCACCGTTTCAGGTCTTGTTATCTGCTTTGCCGGGCGGCTCAATTACGGGTGCGCCTAAAATACGTGCCATGGAAATTATTGCAGAACTTGAAGAAGCTGCTCGGGGTGCTTATTGCGGTTCATTAGGTTATTTTAATTTTGATGGAACAGGCTGCTGGAATATCCTGATCCGGACCATCCAAAAATATGATCATGATATTTCTATCTGGGCAGGCGGCGGTATTACTATTGCTTCAGAACAGGAGGCAGAATATCAGGAATGTTTCGATAAAATATCTGCCATGCTGGACTTACTCAATACATGGCAGAGAACAGGTGAATCATAATCAGACTAGAATCTGATTTCTCAATGTATCAATAAGTCTTTGATTTTGTTCATCCGTACCGACAGTAATACGTAAATACTGATTAATACGGGGTTTGTTAAAATAACGTACAATAATGCCATGTTGACGCAGCTCGGCAGCCAAGTCAGCAGCATTTTTATGAGCTAAAGAAACAAAAATAAAATTAGCTTTAGAAGGTAATACCTTGAAATCTAAAGCTTCTAGCCCATTTACAAGCTGCTCACGGCTATCAATTACTTTCTGGCACATAGCCTGAAAATAGTCTTGATCCTGAAATGAAGCTACCGCAGCAGCAATAGCTAAACGGTCCATTGGATAGGAATTAAAACTGTTTTTAACAGTCTCAAGTGCAGCAATTAAATGTGGCTGGGCAATTGCAAAACCAACGCGTAAACCTGCGAGTGAACGTGATTTGGAGGTCGTCTGGCATACCACCAGATTCTCATACTTACTTACCAAACTTACTGCAGATTCTGCACCAAAATCTACGTAGGCTTCATCTATAACCACTACAGAGTCAGGATTATTCTGAAGAATTTCTTCAATTGACAGCAGATCTAATGCAATGCTGGTTGGCGCATTTGGATTAGTAATAATAATACCGCCATTGGGTTGCCTATAATCAGCAATGTCAATTTCGAAGTCAGCGTTTAGTGGCAGTATTTTAGTTTTAACTCCAAAAAACTGGCTATATACCGGATAAAAGCTGTAGGTTATATCTGGATATAAAATTGGATGCTCTTGAATAAAAAATGCTTTGAAAATATGTGCAAGTACCTCATCAGACCCGTTGCCTACAAATACCTGACTGGCTGTAATACCCTGCTGCTGGGCAATTGCTTCTTTTAATGCAGTTGCATCGGGGTCCGGATAAAGACGTAATACATCAGCCTGATTAGCCAGCACAGCCTGTATTGCATCAACAACATAAGGTGATGGCGGATAAGGATTTTCGTTAGTATTTAATTTTAACAGATTTTGAAGTTTAGGCTGTTCACCAGGAATATACGGTTCAAGTTTACGTACTTCAGGACTCCAAAAACGCATTTGTTCGGTAGTTAGTTCCATGTTTAAGATTCTCAAATTCATTTTCCAAAAAGGGCTGTTCCTGACAGCCCCTGAATTCTTTATAAAAGCCTCTCAATAGCGATAGCGGGCTGAGCGAGCATGAGCATCCAGATTTTCTTGCTGTGCCAGGATATCCGCAGTGCGTGCCAGTGGTTGTACGCCCTGTTCAGAACACATGATGAGACTGGTCCGCTTCTGAAAATCATATACACCAAGCGGAGAAGAAAAACGCGCTGTGCCTGATGTCGGCAAGACATGGTTCGGACCTGCACAATAATCACCAATTGCCTCTGGTGTATAACGGCCCATAAAAATAGCTCCTGCATGACGAATCAAGGTAGCCATCTCTTTAGCTTCATCAAGACATAATTCTAAATGCTCTGGAGCAACTTGATTAATCAGCTCTATTGCCTCTTTACGGCTATTTACCAGAACTAAAGCACCACGATTGGCAATTGAAGTACGGGCAATCTCGGCTTTGGGTAGCTGACTTAAATGTTTTTCAATCGCCTCTTCCACAGCCTGTAATAGCTGCTCATCTGGCGTAATAAAAATAGCTTGAGCCACAGTATCATGTTCTGCCTGAGACAGCACATCCATGGCTAGCCAATCAGCATTATTTAGTCCCTCAGCATAAACCAGAATCTCTGAAGGACCTGCAATCATATCAATACCCACTTGCCCAAATACGGCACGCTTGGCTGCTGCAACAAAACGGTTACCCGGTCCGGTAATCTTGTCAACACGCGGAACAGTTTCTGTACCATAAGCAAGTGCAGCTACTGCCTGTGCTCCGCCAATAGTAAATACCCGGCTTACCCCGGCAAGGAATGCAGCAGCAAGTACCAGAGGATTTAATTCACCATCTGGTGCCGGTACTACCATGATTATTTCGGATACTCCTGCTACATGTGCAGGGATCGCATTCATCAGAACAGAGGAAGGATAAGAGGCCAAGCCACCCGGAACATAAATACCGACCCGATCTAATGGAGTCACTTTCTGGCCTAAGGTATTGCCCAATTCATCTATATAAGACCAGCCATCCTGTTTCTGTGCCTGATGAAAAGCACGTATCCGATCCGCTGCCATCTCTAAAGCATCACGTACCTGCGGCTCTAAATTTTCAAATGCTGTTTTTAACTGTGCTTGAGTCAGTTCAAGTTCAGAAAACTGATGCGCTGGATGTCGATCGAACTGTTGAGTGAGTTTAAGAACGTGAGCATCACCATGTTGACGCACATCAGCAATGATCTGGTCTACAGTTTTTAAAAGTTCAGGGTCACTAACTGTCTCAAAAGCTAACAAGTCTGCAAAAGCTTGCTTGAAGTTTTGATCTTGAGTCGATAAACGTCGCATCAATTTACCCACAAGGTCTATGTAAAACTTTAGTTTACCTGTTTTCTACGAACTTGTGGGTAGGAATCGCTCTTGTATTCAAGGACTTTTATTGAAAATAACTTTTGCTAAGATTGATGAAGTTTCAAATCTGCGGTAAAACCAATTAAGGTATAAAAAAACCGTCCTTGAGGACGGTCTTAGATAACAAATACTTTATGGGCTCATTTGCTGGCGTGCTTCTACTGCTTTTTCCAGCTGCGCAATAATTGGATTGAGCAATGCCTGCTTACGTTTAAAGCTAGCTTTATTAACAATGAGACGTGAAGACACTTTACAGATTTCTTCGAGTGGCTCCAAACCATTAGCCCGCAAGGTATTGCCGGTATCTACGACATCAACAATATAGTCCCCCAAGCCGACCAAGGGAGCAAGCTCCATTGAACCATAAAGTTTAATTACATCTACCTGTTCCCCCAGACTTGCATAGTACTGGCGAGTCAGGTTGACATATTTAGTGGCAATTTTTAAACGTCCTTGTGGACGTTTCATACCGACTTTGCCTGCTGTCATTAACTTGCAGTTAGCAATTTTTAGATCAAGTGGCTCATAAACATGCTGAGCCCCATGTTCCATCAACACATCTTTACCAGCAACGCCCAGATCTGCTGCACCATTTTCAACATAGGTAGGTACATCTGAAGCACGTAAAATTAGAATACGTACCTGCTTATGGGTAGTTGGAAAAATTAGCTTGCGAGACTTTTCCGGATCTTCCAGCAGATTAATACCTGCTGTTTCAAGTAAAGGTAATGTTTCTTTTAAAATACGTCCCTTACTCAAAGCCAAGGTTAAACCATGATCAAAATTACCCATTACATCAAAATTTGGATCATCGTTTCTTACTTCACTCATGCACTTACTCGCTTAATCTGGGCACCTAAACTCTGAAGTTTAGCCTCAACATTCTCATAGCCCCGGTCAATATGATAAATACGGTCAACGATGGACTCCCCTTCAGCTGCCAGCGCGGCCAGTACCAGAGAGAATGAAGCTCTCAGATCTGTAGCCATGACCGGAGCTGCTGATAATTTTTCAACTCCTGTCACGACGGCATCGTTACCTTCCACCTGTATATTGGCTCCCATGCGTGAAAGCTCAGGCACATGCATAAAACGATTTTCAAAAATTGTTTCACTAATAGTTGCAAAACCATGTCCAATCGCATTAACAGCCATAAGCTGTGCTTGCATATCTGTCGGGAAGTCGGGATGAGGTAATGTACGGAAACTTACTGCTTTAGGACGTTTATCCTGCATATCCAGTTCGATCCAGTCATCTCCGCGTGTAACTTCTGCACCCAGTTCCTCGAACTTATCTAGCACTGCCTCAAGTAATGTCGGGTCTGTATGGGTCGTCTTAACCTTACCACCAGTAATCGCGGCAGCAGCCAGATATGAACCGGTTTCAATACGGTCAGCTACTACAGCATATTCACAGCCTTGCAAAGATTCTACGCCTGTAATCACCAGCGTATCTGTATCTACACCTTCAATCTTGGCTCCCATTTTAATGAGCATATTAGCCAAATCTGTAATTTCTGGCTCACAAGCAGCATTACGCAGTGTAGTCACACCTTCTGCCAGTACTGCTGCCATTAAAATATTTTCTGTACCGCCCACTGTGACCATATCAAAGGTAATATCTGCACCTTTTAAACGGCCATCTACTTTGGCATTAACATAGCCATTTTCAACTTCAATATGTGCGCCCAATGCTTCGAGTGCCTTGAGATGCAGGTCAACCGGACGCGATCCGATTGCACAGCCACCCGGCAGGGAAACCTGAGCACTGCCATAACGGGCTACCAATGGCCCAAGCACTAAAATAGAGGCGCGCATCGTTTTAACCAGCTCATAAGGTGCAAACTGATTATTTAAGGTAGAGGTATCTGCCTTGACTGTATCACTACTGTAGCTGATGCTAATTCCTAGTCCGGCAATCAGTTCTACCAGCGTATTTACATCTTTTAAGTTAGGAACATTGGTCAGTGTAATAGGTGTTTCGGCAAGAATAGTGGCGGCAAGTAAAGGTAAAGCTGCATTCTTTGCACCCGAAATACGTACTTCACCCTGGAGCTTGATACCGCCATTAATTACAAATTTATCCATTTAAGTCTTAAGCTCCAAACAGGCTTGCTTTGTGCCACTCTTCTTTGGTCATTGCGCGAATAGTGACCGCGTGCACTTCTCCGCTCGCGATATAGGAATTTAGAGGAGCATATACTGCCTGCTGACGAGCAATTGTACGTTTACCTTCAAACTGATCATCAACAATACGAAGATCAAATTTTCCCGCCTGTCCGCTCACAGCAACTTCTGCCTCTGGAAAAGCAGCTTGTAGAATCTCAGTGAGCTGTTCACTATTCATTGTAAAAACCTCTTGTAAGACTGACGGTGTAAAAACCAGATATATTACTATAACTCTAAAGGAATAATGCAGTTGGCCTGTAAAATTTACACATGAAAAAAAAGAGGTATTAAACCTCTTTTTTAAACTGTTTCGTTAAATTGCTAAAGGTTGATAACTACACTGCAACTTTCTATGTTTATAAAGCTGTCTTTTTATTTTTTCTGATAATTTTTTAATAGAAGTATACATATCATCTGCACAAGCCTGTGCAAATAGCTCAATTCCAGGTAAACGGATAATCGCTTCAGCCTTATGGTTAGCACTACCTTTTTTTGAACGCTTGGTAACTTCATGATCTTTACTAAGCTTGACCTGCATACTATTTACCTGGTCAAGATGCTGAGTCAGCTGATTAAACTTGAAACGGATATCCTGTTCTATTGCAGGGGTAATCGTTAAATGGTGGCCACGAATGGTAATTTGCATAATTCTATTCCTCACCTCGTTTCAGGCTTTAAAGTCAGAACAGGGATAGTCTAATGACAGAAAATAGAATTCTGTTAAATTATATCAAACCATTCCTGTACTCCTTTAAATCAAAATGAAAGTTTCACTATGCTGTCATAATGAACTATTAGAATAGCTCGACTAAAAACTAGATCAAGACCTTTCGGTCAGAAGACGACGGAATATTTAAAGATTCACGATATTTTGCTACTGTCCTACGTGCTACATCAATCCCTTCTTCTTTAAGTAAATTCGTAATGGAATTATCAGACAAGGGTTTACGGGGATTCTCATTTGAGACTAGTTTTTTAATCATGGCACGAATTGCAGTTGAAGAAGCCTCGCCCCCTGAGGTGGTGCCTACGTGACTTGAAAAGAAATACTTAAGCTCAAACAGGCCACGTGGAGTCAGCATATATTTGTTACTTGTGACCCGGGATACAGTTGACTCATGCAGCTGTACTTCTTCAGCGACCTCTCTCAAAATGAGGGGTTTCATGCCCTCTGCCCCAATTTCAAAAAAAGTCCGCTGATGTTCAACAATACAGCTGGCTACTTTTAATAAAGTTTTATGCCGCTCATCAATACTTTTAATAAAATTTTTTGCCTCATATAACTGATCTTTTAAATAATTATTATCGGTACTTTGATCAGCGCGCCGAATCATACCAGCATAAAAAGAATTAATACGCAGTTTAGGTAAAATATCGGTATTTAGCTGAACATGCCAAATCTGGTCCTTCTTAGATACAATTACATCAGGAATCTGATAATTAGATGATTCATCCTCAAATTCTATACCGGGATAAGCTTTTAAAGTTTTAAGCATATTAATTGCTGACTTTAAACGTTCAGTATTCAACCCTGTCTGTTTTAATAGCTTGCCAAGATCATTAGCAATCAGTAAATGATAATGCTCCAGCAATATCAAAGCATCCTGAATAACTGGCACAGAGGGTAAAGCTTCAAGCTGAATCCTAAGACATTCTGCCAGATTACGTGAACCTGCACCTAAAGGATCAAGCTGCTGAATATGCTTGAGTACCACATAAACCTCATCATCCTCTACTTCTTCTTCATGACCCATTTCTGCAAGTAAATTTTGAACAGAAGCAGTAATTTCTTCAATTTCAGCTTCAAGAAAGCCCCGTTGGTCTAAAGAATCAACTAAACAATAGGCAATTAACTGATCAATCTGGGAAAAATGTAAAAGGTTAATTTGCTCAAGTAAATGCTGTTTTAAATTTAAAGATTTATGATTATTGTCCTCTTGTTCCTGAAACTCAGGAGTCTCAAGTGCGGTAGACTGATGAATATAAACTTCATCCCAATGAGTATCTACTGGTAGCTCTTCAGGTAAATGGTCTGCATTTAGACTCTGATCAAGCTCATGAATATCTGTATTATTAGAATTTGATAGGGTAGAAATTGAATTTTCATCATCTATTTGTTCAAGTAAAGGATTACTTTCTAACTGAAGCTGGATTTCTTGTTCGAGTTCCAAATTAGATAACTGAAGTAAACGGATGGCTTGTTGTAATTGGGGGGTAAGGGATAAACTATTTGCAACTTTAAGCCCAACCGACAACTTCATAATATCCCACCCTTACTTTATCATATAAAATTAATGCAATTTTTATGCCTCTTTTAATTTTTATAGCATATTCTTATTATAAAACATACAATTTATTTTTTAAGATAGCTAGCTAATTAAAAAATTTTAAACTTCTAAGCCGCTTAAACCGGACTATCAGCCATTGCCAGTATTGCTATGGTTAACTCCCCTTCTATTTCAAAATCAAAGCATAAAAAAAGCCCCCTCACATGAGGGGGCTTTTTAGAATAATGAGCTGGC
>NZ_DJJJ01000024.1:0-43001 GCF_002434085.1 Acinetobacter sp. UBA6571
AATAACGTTTTTTTCTTTAATTTCCAGTGGCGGATTATTAGTGGTTCTATTGTAAATTAAGGGCTTAGCAAGAGCATGAGTATAATGAAATTTAGTATTTACTGGAATATTAATAATACTTAATTCGAAGCCCTCCAGTTCAGCACGGGCCTGAATAACTTCTTGTATGTTTTTAGAGCAATACGTGGTTAACTTAACTTCTCCCTTCATTGCTGCAATTGCAGAAGCAGCTCTTCCTCCTGAACCAAAAATATTATATCTATAAGGATGCATACAATATTCTTCATATATTCCGCCTGTAATAGTTATCATAAGTGGCTCCTTTTTTAGTGTTTAATTGCTGTTATTTTAACTCGAACTTGTCCTTGATTGACTTGATACTCTTCCTTGATATTTCGTGCCACTACGTAAGCATTCACGTAATTTTCCTATAACTGGGGCAGCAATACCGCCAGCAATATCGTCCTCATAGAAAGCATATACAGTGGTGATATTATTTGATTCAAAGCCAATTCTTAAAATATCACCTTCTGTTAATTTTGAAATGATAGCTTCTTTGGGTGAGCTGAGTTGAACATTAATTGTTAAATCTTCACAAGATTGGAAATCTGGAATTGGTGTTCCGCCCCCACCACCTGAACCTGACATATTACGTTACCCTTTGATTTATTGTATAAAAATTATTTAAATTTTAGTTTAATTATTTATTTCTTGTAAAGCAAGGTGTTAAATTTTCATAGTTTATAAAACGATGATTATAGACTCTATTTTTTTTAAAAAATTTTGAGTATAACCAACTGGCCATAGTTTGGGATGGTTGTTAATTGTTTTGAATTAAAGTAAGTTAAAAGTGGTTTTCTTTGGAAGGGTTTTATATATTCCAGAATTGTTTGACCATCTTAATGAGGAGAATCCGCTCATTATACGATGCCCAATCCATCTATTATCAATAATTTTTAAGGATGAGTTTGATGGGTTGACCAATAATAATGATCCCATAAATTTAAGCCATTCTTTATGGGTTAAAAGTTTAGACGAATAAGCATGAAATGAGTTACCTGTGCTATAGAATGTCATATCTGAAAGTATCTTGTAATCTATAAAATTTTTTAACCGATAATAAACCTCTCTATCTAACCTTGAGGTAGAAAAATCTATCATTGGAATATGGTATATTTTCCTACTTTTGGTTTTAACTAGAGAATGGAATGCAAGTTCTTGATCTTCTTTTAAACTTTTCAATATGGAGTTAACATAATCTATTGAAAAATCTTCACCTGATATAGTGTTAATAATTCTATCATCAGATAAAGAATCGGGTAGATAAGTATATTTAGATAGTGAATATGCCGATTCACTATCTAAAAGACTGTTAATGAAAAAATAAGGGTGATCTGTATTAATCATTGAATTCTAATGCCTTCTAATAACTGATACATTTCTAAGGCAAAATCATCGGTCATTCCTGAAATGTAATCGACGATTAAATGTGCTCTATAAATGATTTCATTTGATGGGTCTGCTTCCACTGATAGAATATATTTCTTAATATGATTCTTTGGCAAGCGTCTTAATAGACGCAATTCAAAGTCGAGCCCTAACTTTTTAGGGGAGAGCATGCTTTTTTCAGGGTATTTAAGTAAACAATTGAATTTATCTTCAGATAAGCACATCAAAATTTCGCAGTGATTTAAAAGGCCTTGTATAATATTTCGCCCTGCGAGTTCAATTTTTTCAGCTGACTCATGGCAGTAGATATTTTTCTTAGCATAATCGAATACTTCATCTAGAATTTTATGGATGTCTGTATTTTCTTCTATAAGCTCTATATTATCTGTCCCATCTAATAATAAGCTTAAATTTGCACAGAAGTTTGTGGCAGCTTCTTTTGCGGCAGTATTTATAATGCACGTTTTAAACTTTAAGAAATTAAGTTGTTCATGACTTAATTTGTCTACGTTAAATATTGTGCTGGCATCAATTTCTTTATTTCTGTTAAAGAACTCAACGAAATAACTAATAATTTGTTTCTCTGTGACAATCTGTTTCTCAATAGCATCTTCTAGATCACTCATCGAATATGCAATAAAATCAGCTGTATCCATAATATTTTTAAGTGGGAAGTGTTTTCCTTCCGGCCAATTGATTTTTTTACAGGCTTCTTGATAGCTTGGATAGCAAAGCTTAAAAATTCCAATTTTTTCATTATTTTGTATTTTATCAATGGTATATGGGTACTTAACTGTTGATAAAAGTAAAGAGCACGTTAAGTTTAAACCGAATTCATCATTTCCACTTAATAATCTTATTAATCGAAAACCTTGAGGATTACCATCAAATTTATGAAGATCTAGGTTATTAATATTGCTAGATAACTCTTTAAACATACATTCGCCTAGGTTATTTTTATAATTATCAATTTGTTTTTTAAACCATTGCCTAATTGCAGCTTCACCTAAATGTCCAAATGGAGGGTTGCCAATATCATGTAACAAGCAAGCTGTTTCAACTGTATTTACAAAAGATGTCATCTTTTCAAAGTCTAAGCCTTCTACTTTATATTCCTTCTGGATTTTATAAAGAATTTCTTGGGCAATATAGCAACCGATATGAGCAACTTCTATAGAATGTGTTAGCCTACTCCTGACAGATGCATTTGCTTCTAAAGGGAATACTTGAGCTTTTTGTTGTAGTCGGCGAAAAGCTGGTGAATTGATGACGCGTCCTTTATCACTTTCTGTTGCTTCTAAAAGAGTTTCAGAGACTTTAGATGTTTTTCTTAGACGTACTGGCTGAATAAAAGATAATAATTTATTTATATTTTCAGATATGTTTTCCATCAAATTTTACTTTAGTAACGAATATTATTTACGCACTTTAGCAGAGAATCAGCTTCTTAACAAAAAGAAACATGAGGCTTATTAGAGACGTAATAGAAAAGCATTTTATCAAATCTTTATTCGCAATAAGTTTCTAACACATTAATTAAAATATTATTTTTGAGTTCTACGGGTATTTGAATTGTAATAAAGTCATATTTTCCCCCTTAAATTATCAATAAAATTAGCCCATTCCTGCATCATCTTTGTTCGATAGTCTAAATGCTGCGCATGGTTATACGCTTATGATACGGCATTACCAACAGTATGTGCTAACTGAATTTCAATAGCATCATGCATATAGCCTTGCTCATGTGATGTTGTAGATGCCAGTCCATGAAAACCATGCCCCGTCATTGGACTGCTCCCAGTATCTTAGACATGAAACAGCTTCAAAATGAAGCTGTTTCAAAGGTTTTTATATTCATCCCATTGAGATAGGAATGACGCCTGATCCGATTGTAAAACATCTCGATATAATCAAACACATCTGCACAGGTTATTTCTCGAGTTTTATAGGTTCTTTTTAATCCATCTGCCTTTAGTAATATTTAAAGGACAGATTGCATGATAGATTACCGTGATAATCGCAGTCCATGACTCAGCAAGAATTGGTATATGCACTTTATAGAGAAGTTAGTCTTTCAATGAGTGGAGAACAGCGGTAATAAGGTTCTATTAAGGCTTATTTTAGAATTAATATCATGTTGTTGAGTTTATAAAACGATGTTTGCAGAACAAAACTCAGCCCAATCTGCCATTAAACCTTTACGTTTTTCCAGATAAGCCCCTCGTAAATATGCTGCTTCGACTTCATCAGGAAGTTTATGGGCAAGAACATGTTCACATACCTCACGAGGGTAATCCGTTTTATCAGCAGACCAATCACGGAAAGTTGACCTAAAACCATGAGTAGTAATTACCCGATTTTGTTTCGGATCAATATAGCCTAAACCATTTTCTTTAAGCTTCTGCTCATGCATACGCTTGATCAATATTGTTAGAGACATATCAGAAAGCATTGCACCATTCCGTGGTGCTGGAAAAATAAAATCTTGTGGCTGAGTATATTCTTGGATGGATTTAAGCAAGTTAACCGCTTCTTGAGATAGAGGCACACGGTGTTCTTTGTTTGCTTTCATGCGCTCTTTAGGAATGATCCAAACTTTATTCTTAAAATCAATTTCCTGCCATTTAGCTCCGAAAATTTCACCAGATCGACAAGCAGTTAAAATTGCAAACTCCAGAGCTTTAGGTGAAATCCCTTTTTTCTGTCTCAGATGTTGGATAAACCCAGCAACCTGTTCATAAGGTAACGATGGATGAGGGCGTGATTCCTGTTTTATGTTACCGAATATAGGTTCAAGATTACCTTTCCATTCAGCAGGGTTGTCACCTTCAAAATATCCCATAGCCTTGGCATAATCAAAAATAGTTTCTATACGGCCACGAATACGTTTGGCTGTTTCATTTTTTTTAATCCAGATAGGCCTAAGAACTTCGGCAATATCAACTTTAGTAATGGTGCCAATACTAATATCACCTAAAGTTGGGTAGATATAGGTTTCTAATGTAGATGTCCATTGTCCGATATGTTTTTCATTTTTCAGTTCACGGGTTTTATTGGCAATAACAACTTTTGCACATTCCATGAATGTTTTGTCACGAAGTTTCTGAACATACAGCTTTTCTAGTTGTTCTTGTTTATGAGCAATTGGGTCTATACCACTTCGTATTTGTAATCTTAATTCGGTGGCTTTGGCACGAGCTTCAGCTAGAGAAACCTCAGGGTAGGGACCGATTCCAATATCACGGCGATGTGGTTTTAACTTCCCATCTTTATCTAGCCTTTTGCCAACAACTGCACGCAAAATCCAGACACGGGAGTTACCTTCAACATTCAGGCAAAGGCCATCAACGCCCCCTACAGAATGTCGCCCAGTATTCTTAATTTTTGCTACACTGAGTGCAGATAGCTCTTTAGATTTCTTTGGCATGTCTTGATTTACCCCACAACCTACCCCTCATAAAATACTGGAAATGGTAGGATTAGGCAAGATGGCTTAGGACAGTAAAAATATTAAATAATTGAAAAATATATGTTTATAATATTATCTGGGATTGCTTAGGACTACTGTTAGACGGACACCGCTTCCGCCAGAATTCTAAATAAGCCGCTTATCTAGCGGCTTATTTTTTTATCATTGTCTCTTTAATAATAGCCATTTATTAATAAGAGTAGTGTAGACAATAAAAATATAAAAATTAATGTAGCAAAATAATTTCTATTTAATCCTTATTATTGAATGTTAGAATTTGTTAAAAAGATTAGTCTTCTTATTATTTAATTCCCTGTTTTAAATAAAATTAATATGTAATCAATAAATAATTTTCTCACAGTACTATCGGTTTTATCTGTATTTTTATTTTAGAGAATATAAGATAATCATTATCTCGGTGACTTTATAGTATTTATAAAACAATGAAAAAAATCTACTTAACGATTTTTGGGTTTGTGATAAGTTTAGGGGTACAGGCTCAAAATAACCCAATGGATACCGCTGACGTTTATCCATTGTGGGAGCAGTATTACCAGGTTGAAAGTCAGGATACTAATAAAGCAGACAGTTTACTTAACCAGATTGCCCTAAAGACACCAAATGATCCTAAAGTCTGGAAAACTTGGGCATACTTGGCCTTGCGTCAAAATGATAATAATAAAGCCTTAGAATATATTAATCGTTCGCTTGCCTTAGACTCATCTGATGATCAGCTTCTCATGCAAAAAGCTTATTTGTTAAATGTGGCGAATAGAAATGATGAAGCACTCGTTATATTCAAGCAATTACAAAGCTCTTCCAATCAGGAAATTGCATCCCAGTCTAAACAGGCGGTACAGAACCTGTCAGGAACAGGTAATACGTCAGCCAAGAAAACCTTTGCTGATGTTTATTTCTCGCCTTCTTATGAAGGACGTTATGACACTACAATTTTACCGTTAAAGATTCGTTATGGCCGTTATTTCGATGAAAACAATCAAGGCCAGATCTATGGATTTGCCAGTGTCAATCGTGATACCCGTTCCACAGGCGGCGCCCGTCCAGAAATTATTGACCAGAATGCCGCCATAGTAGGTTTGGGGGTAAACTACCGTCCGTGGAAATGGCCTGTTTACCTATATCTGGAAGCAGGTGGTAGCTATGATCTGATTGATCTGAACCGGAAAAAATTTAGGGAAAGCATTAATGGTGGTTTAACAGGCTATCAGGAGTGGTACTGGGGGATGGATCAGGCCAGCCATATGCCAGCTCAGCAAAGTAATCAGTATTTTGCTGAACTTTATGGTAATGCCGCTGCTTATTCACGTGAGGATTATAATCTGATCAGTGATTTGCGATTACGGACAGGCTGGAATTTTAACTATAATGATTGGGGTAATATACAGGCTTATGTGAAACTGCATACCATTAATGATAGTGAACAGGAATATTATAATAACATAGCAGAAATAGGGCCCGGCATCGCATGGCAACCAGCAGGGCTGCCGTTAAAACTACGTATTGAACAAATGTACGGGAAATATGTTAATGGAACCCCGGCATCTGTAGATAGTAGCTTTGATAATACCCGTGTTGAATTAACGTTTTACCGGAGTTTCTAATAATGCTAATACATATTTCTTTTATTTTCGGAACTCGCCCTGAACTGATTAAGCTGGCTCCAGTAATTTTACAAGCACGACAAGATTTCCGTTTCGAAGTAAGTGTAGTATTTACCGGGCAGCATCTAGAATTGGTACGTGATGCTATAGATTTTTTCCAGATTGAAATTGACCATCATCTACAGGTCATGCAGCCGGGCAAAAGCTTGAATATTTTATTGAGCACGGCTCTAACCGAACTGGACCGTGTCTATACCCAAATGTCAAAATGTGATGCTATTGTGGTGCAGGGCGACACAACAACAGTACTGGCTGGTGCTTTAGTCGCATTTAATTTAAATATTGGACTGGCTCATGTAGAAGCTGGTTTGCGCTCTTTCGATTTGCTGCATCCTTTTCCAGAAGAAGGAAATCGTCAGTTAGTATCTCGTCTGGCACGCTGGCATTTTGCCCCGACTGCACTTTCGGCCAGTAACTTGTTACAGGAAAATGTGCCTGAAGAACATATTTTTGTCACAGGTAATACGGTAGTAGATGCCATATACAGTGCGCGTGAGATTATGCAGGCTTCTTCACAACAATCTCAACAGCGTTTAAAAAGACTTAGCTTAAATCTGCAGGAAAAAAATAAACTGGTTCTAATTACTGCCCATCGACGTGAAAATTTTGGGCAGGGTATACAGAATATATGTCAGGCCATACATGAGCTATGTCAACGTTATCCAGAGTTGCATTTTGCCTGGCCAGTTCATCTTAATCCGCATGTGCATACAGTTGCTCATCAGGAGTTCGCTCAACATCCGCAGGTACATTTACTTAGTCCATTAGATTATCCTGACCTGCTTGCTATTTTGCAGGCCTCATATCTGATTATGACAGATTCTGGAGGGATTCAGGAGGAAAGTCCAACCTATCAAAAACCAGTTCTTATTTTACGGGATGTCACTGAACGTCCAGAAGTAGTGGAGGCTGGTTGTGGTGTTCTGGTTGGCACAGATGTGACTAAAATCGTTCAGGAATTTTCACGACTGATGGATGATCATTCATATTACCTTCAGCATGCTGAAGTTGAAAACCCATTTGGTGATGGCCGGGCATCGGGTCGCATTCTTGAGCAGATTATCAAAGATTTAAACCCTGCTTCCTCTTAAAAATTGATTTTCATCCATATATAGAGCCATAAAACACTGGCTCTATTTAAATAGTGGGGACCATCAAAAATGAAAATTCGCTGTCCGGAATAGGCTTTAAGCTGTTTACTGATTTCCCAAGGATAGGCAGCTCTGAATGTTCCATCTTTTTTTAGTCGAAATGCCTCTAAAATAATTACCACCCGGTCTTCACCAAATTGCTCTTTTAAAGTTTCATAAATTTGTGCAGCTTCTTCAGGACTGCGCGTTCCTACACCCACGCCATCCTGGAAAAAAACTTTTGCATTGGGGGGCAGCCAGCTTTCTAACCAATATTCTAGAAATGGGGCTTCAGGTTCTGCACTATAAATACTTACCCAGACAGGTAATTTAAACTGAGCAATATATTGTCCTAGAGTATGGACACCATTCCATGTAGGGTCAGCTTCTACAGGAAAATAGTAGCTTGTGACTGGTACAGGTAATTTGGCTTGAATAATCTGCCTAGACTGCTGATAAAGCTGATCAATATTTTCACGGGCTACAGGTTCCTGAAATCTGCCGGCCAGCCCTAAAATTACATGTTTTGCCCAAGGCTGTTTACCAATATGTTGCCAATCGGGTTGCACATCCCATGGCTGCACCGGAATTTCATTAAAAAAAGACCGTCCGTCTACAATACTCCACTGGTTAACCAGCGTATCTACACCCAAAAGCTGCCAGTTACCAGAAGGCTGGCTCATCTGGTCGACTTGCCAAAAAATACCCTCAATTTTAGGTGCTGCTGTATTGGCATCTGCCTGCTCCATTAATAAAGCAGAAAGTACAAACACGGCCACAGGAAAACATATAAATATCAGTAAACCTATAAATGCATACTGCCTTATACTCATTCACCTGTTCCCTTGACTTTACGACGGCTTCTGCGCCATAGAATTAAAGCGATAATAATCAGTGTAATTATGGTGAGAACAATAACAAGAGTACGGGTAGAGACTTGCTCGACAACGGGCGCCTTAGCTTTATTCACCGAATTTTTACTCAAAACCGTAATCTGGCCTTGTGCTGAAACAAATAGTACTGCTGTATTGTTGGGAATGCTTTGCTGGATTACGGGCCAAAAACGGGTAAAAGTCTGTGCTCCGGCTGCACTATCCGTATTAATCCAGAATCTGCCATCTTTCACAGAAACAATAAATCCGCCTGCCGTAGCAGGTAAGTAAAGTAGCTGGCTGTATCGCTGTAATTCATCATTAAAACGGGCTGTATTAACTAATATATTGATTTTTTTAAGCCTATTAGCATTCAGCTCAGTAATGTTTACAGGTACAGGCTGGTCGCTTAACAGCATTGTTTTCGCAACATTTGCTACAGTAATGGCCATACTGGTGGCAGCCGGATTGTTGATGGCTATCTCTGGAGTACTGGCGAAAATGGTAGAGAGATTGATTACGCCCTGTTTCATCTGATGGGGGAGGTTAACAAGTGATTTATTTGCATCAATCCATAGTGCAGTGCCCGCATTTGGCAAACAGGCTTCATTGTTTAATTGAGAGTTTATTAAAGTCATATTGTAATTGTTGACATAAGGATAATCCGCACCAACGAAATCAAAACGGCGCTCAACCGGATTTGAATCTAGTTTAGCCAGACTTAAGCTGCCGGCCAAATATTCGTTTAACCAGACCTGTAAAGTTGAGCCTTGTAATAAGCCACTTTGTGCCCGAAAGGCTAATTTTCCCTTTAACACATCAGTTGCTTCCCATACAGGCGGGAAAACTAGAGAAATATTTTTAGATGAACTGTCGAGAGCAAAATCAGAAATACCCAAGTCAGCCAGCGTCTCAAATTTGCGTATTACCGCCCATGCTGGCTCGGCAACCGGTTCGCTTAATGTAGCAGTAGCTGTATTAAGCTGTTGCAGATAATTCTGGTTTATTAAAGCATTAACTGCCATAAGCAGCTGGGATTCTGATGAGTATTCAATATTTAGCCGGGGAATCTCATTATTCCGGCTTAAACTGATTTTTGCACCTGCTAGAGGCTGTTCTACCTGTTGTATGCTAATTACAAAATCAGGTGCTTCTTGCTGGGTAGACTCAGTAACTTGCCACTGAACTGGGGTGTTAAACTTCCATGCTGTAGCCAGGCGGGCAATCATGGATGCTTCTAAACGGTTCTGGTTATTAAATTGTAGTAAAGCCTTAATTGGCGCTGTACGGCTCAGCTGTGTATTAAACAGGGCATCAGGCAGTTGATTGAGCTGTAATATGCCATGCTGAGCCTGATAGTTTAATGTCAGTTTGGTTAGGGCTGTATAAAGATTAGTGGACTCTACACAGTAATTATTGCTGATGGGTCCGTTAACTGACGGCTTTTGTAAAAGCATGACATCGAGGCGATGAAAACCGGCAGTACTTGCAGGTAAGGTAAAGCTCAACTCACCTTTACCATTTAAATCCTGTCTATGAATCATCTGATTATCATAACGGACTACCAGCGTGCTTTCGCCATGACTGTCAAACTGGCTATTGAACTGTATGTTTTGCCAGGTTTCACCCTTGCCCACATAAAAGAAATAAGGAGACTGGTACTGGGCAGTACGTGATATCAGGTCATCTAGCTGCCAGGTATCAGCATAGACCTGAGAGCCATATAAGGAAAGAAGAACAGAAGATAACACCGTAAAACGGGATTTTTTAAAGTGACTGATCATTTTTTTTCCTTTTTTCGCTCTGTTTTATACCAGGTTATACCTTCACCTTTAATTTTACTTTTAAGCATATCCCAGGCAGCTTTAAACACGATTAAAAGAAACACCTGTGAGTAAGTAAAGTAAGCGATGAACGCGTAAAAATAAAAACGTTTTGGAACTTCTTTTTCCAGACTTAGAGTAAACCAGATTTGTGTAAGGTAAAGAATGAATGCAAGAATAAAGAGTAAAGTAAAAGGCCCAGGTATAGTTGTGCCATCAATACCGAGCAGTCCTACGACCAGTGTCATATGGCTTAAAAATAAAGCGGGCACAAACATGATATAACACATGATATTGTTGCCAATTTCCATGCCAATCGGGAAAGGATGACGTATTGCCGTACTTAGATACTTGCGTGTGACATAAAAATTTCCTTGTGTCCAGCGGGAGCGTTGTTTAATAAAAATATTTAGATCACCCGGGTCTTGCTGCCATCCAATTGCATAAGGTACCCATTTAATGCGTTTATGGCCCAGAAAAATGCGATAACTCATTTCGGTATCATCAACCAGGGATTTTTCATCAAATCCCCCTAGAATATCCAGCGCATCACGCCAGATTACATAATTGGTTCCCATGAGGGTAGAAAGACGGAAGCGTAACCAGCGACCACCTTGAAAAATCCACTGGAAATAAATAAATTCTATGGCAATAAATGTACTTAGCGGGCTGTCTTTCCAGTTGCGGGTCCGAACTTTACCATTAACCGCAACCAGATTTGAGTCAGCCAGAAGGGTCTGAGCAATAAGTCTTACACAATCTGGTTCAGGGGTACTGTCTGCATCATAAACTGCAATCAGCTCACCATGGGCATGTTTTAGGCCATTATTCAGAGTGCGGGACTTACCTTTACCACCTTGGCCTTTAGGAACATTGATGACACGAATTACCGGGTACTCGGCTGCCATCCGGTCAGCAATTTCCTGTGTCCTGTCTTTGGAAGCGTCATTAATCAGCAGTACTTCATAGCTTTCTGGCGGATAGTCCTGTGCTGCTAAAGCCCGCAATGTATCTTCAATAACTACTTCTTCATTGTAAGCCGGTATCAGTACACTCAGCATTGGCCAACGTTCGGGTACAGGTAAATTCGAAAGTTCCTGATTGGCCCGAATCGAATAACGCCAAGCCGAAAAACTCAGCCAAGCCCAAAAAGCTTGGGGAATCCAGATACCAATAAAGCCAACAATAAAACAGATATCAATTGTATTCATGATTTCTTGAATATCCTCCATAGCATGGTACTTACAAGGATAATCATTAATACAATAATCATGAATACAGATAACCAGGATGTGGATGTACCCCAGAAACCCAGTAATTCAGGATAATGAAGAGACAAGATCAGATGGAGCGGTAGAATCATTAGACCAGCAGCTAGCAGCATACGCCCAGCAATACTGGTATGGATCCGGTCGGGCTGACTGTAAAAGGAGACATTCAGGAATTTCCAACCAATTCCTAACACCGGATAATTAATATCTTCATTTGAAAGATTGCCTTCCGGATTTAATAAAATCCCCGTCCCATTAAAACCATATGAATTGGGATAAGCGGTATAAAATAAATGCTGTCCGCTCTGAATTGGTAAAGCAGGTAGGGGAATCTGGCCTTCGTTGGCCTGAATAATATATAACCCTTTTGGAAGAGTTTTTAATAAAGGATTCCAGCCATCATGAACATAAGCACCCATAGGCCGCAGGCCGGCACTGGTCGCTAGAGTAGCCAGGCTGTTAAAACGTGAAGGTTCCACGCTACTAAAGTCAAGTAAAGGTATGGCACCTCTATTTATCTGTCTTTTTAACTGGAAATAAATGAGAGGATTCATAAAATTTTCTGGAATCAATAACCCCGGTTTAATGCCCTGATCCATGATCTGTTTAAAGTTTTTTGAATGAACCTGATCAACAGTAAATACAGGCCATAATTTTCTTTCAGTAGGAAAGTGTTCTGGTATCTGATAAATACTGGAAACATTTTTGGATTCTAAAGTATTCGCAGGCCGCAACGGACAATCATAATAGGTCTGATAGTAAGATGAGAGAGTAGGATCCGGTAAGGTACTGACCGAAAGCAATAGGCCGCAAACATAGATTAATGTGCTCATTGGAGAACCTCCGAGGAGGATTCTTCTACCGTATGCGTGTTTATTGTGATTTGCATCTTAAGCAGGTCAAGTACTCTGAGCTGTTCAGCCAGTTCTTTAACCTTGCTAAAATCTCCATCTGTAATAATGATAATCCGAATAATGGAAAGGCGGGTATCTGTGAAATAAAAGTGAGGTAAAGTACGCTGGGTTTCCAGTACATCAAAAATCTTTTGCTGTACTGCTTTAAACTCGTCAACTTGCAGCATGTCACGCAATAATTCGTGATTGGTAATATCCACCCTAATTTCAGCATAATTTTGAATCATGTTAAGTGAAAGCATACGCTGAAATTGTAGATGGTTATATTGGTAGCTACCAATTGGTAAAATGCTATAGGTCAAATTTTTTCTATAAGCATCCAGTAAATTATCTGTCTCCTGATTAGTCGACATAATTTCATAATAGATACTTAGAAATAACGGGGCGATAGGTAAAATAAAAAGTTGTAGAATTTTAGTACTGGTATCAAAGTTGGTATTTTGAATATCAAATAAAAGATAAATAAAGAACAGTAGAAATATCAGTACACTAAGAATAACAGCTTGAACCAGATTAAGAAAACGTCCTAATAATAACAAGGCAATAAAAAGCGCCCAGCTACCTACTAACTCGGCACGCAACCATTCATAGCCAATTAAACCTATAAATATAACAATGATCATAGGTAAAAAGGTAATAGACTGATTTGTTCTTATAAGCCAGTTCTTCGCCATATAGTATTCATTTTTCTAAATATGTATTCATACATAGAAGTATAAATAAATAGGAATGAAATTTTAACTTTTGATAAGATAATTTAGATGTAATTAGTCACTATTTATGTAATCAATTGGTCTTAAAGAATATAAAGATCCTAATTATTTCGTTTTATTAAGCCATAATGATAAAAAATAATAATTGCTATGATTTATATATAAAAACAGTCATTAAACTTCTCGAAAAGCTAATTTTATTATTTAAAATATTGGATATAAATTAATTTATTTCAAAAATTATGTTTTATCAGGTTTTTTAAAGAGAAGTGATTAAGCCTGTAATTTCTGATCATGAGTCTGTTCTATCTGCCTGGTAACAGGCTTGATTCTTAATTTGAGAATTCTAGAGCCTGACCTATAGGAGAAAGTTGAGAGAGAAAGGTTTCTATATTAAACAGGTTTAAATTTAAATTTTGATCAAGTCATAAAGAAGCGCAAGAATCAGAGCCCAGAAAGCTATCCAGAACTCACTAAAAATATAATTTAAAGTAGGCTATCTTTCATATATTTATCGTGAAAATTTAGTGAAAAATCTGTATTTAATAAAAATTTCACTAAACCCTGTCAAGCAAATAAAGCATTTCTACATCATCTTCAAAATGCTCCCCAAAGATCTTTATTTTTATTCAAGATATATTTTACCAATTTATAAATAGAAATTATTTCTCTATCTCTACAGGCTTTAGTAATTAAACCCATTTTATCGTTGAATATTTCTAATTCAGGGCTGCTTTAAATTAATCCAGTTGATGACTCTGAGTTTTAAATACGAGTCTAAGAATTGACCCTATTAAAATGTTTGAAAAAGTGCACATACACTTATCAGCATTACAGCCTTTATCAAGCATCAACTCAAGAGTTGTTTGTATATAGTGCTCAGTAACAGTGCATCATTATCGAAACGCACTACAAGTGTTATAGAAAAGTATTACGAAATACCAAATCCGTATGATTAAGTTGGCATACCCTTTGCATTTACCTCTACAGCATAAAGTGATCTAGGGTTCCGGCAGTTATTTTTTAAAGCCTGCGTCTGAGACCGAGAGTTCACGGCTAGGTTTTCCAAAACCAAAGCTACACGGAGGGATAAAAGCCCGGGAGGTAAACCGTACAAGTTAGATGCAGAGGCTGTTATGAGCACGACTACTTATCACGAAGATTCCGCACTGTGGACTGAACTTTTACCGGGTGGCCATCACTGGTCTGCGCGCATTCAACGTGGCGCAGTTTTACAACTCAAATCCTTGGGCGCAAATGCCAATGTTTCGCTGTTCTGTGTCAATGCAGAAGACAAGCTGGAAGCCTATAACATGCCAGACAGCTTAAAAGGGCAACATACCGCATTTCTAAGTACAGGGCACATTTTAGCCTCTGATTTGGGTCGTGCCATGATCTCGATTGTGAAAGATGATCACGGTTGGAATGATGCCTTCTGCGCACCAAGTACTGCACAGCAAATCGAAAATCAATTTGGTTCAAAAACGTTTCAAGATGCCCGTAATGAGATGTACCGCAACGGCAAAGACAGTTTATTACTGGAAATGACCAAATTTGGATTATCGGCAACTGACCTCAGCAGTACTTTAAATCTGTTTTCTAAAGTTCAACCTGATGATAACGGCAACCTCAGCTATGTGGCATCTGACAATACTCATCAAGTGATTGAACTACGTTTTGAAATAGATTGTCTGGTGTTTTTATCGAGTGCACCGCATGCCTTAGATAACTCATCTGAATATGCACCAGCTGATATTCAACTATCACTCTTTAAAGCACTTCCTTTAGGCGAGACAGATGTCTGCCGTGATTCATGCCCGCAAAATCAGCGTGCATTCCAAAATAATAACCGCTACTACGCTTTAACTGCTTAAGGGGAATGATCATGACTGCACTCGTAAACCCAACACAAAATCATGAAAAACCAGTACTCAGCGAAGTTTGTCCTGCCGGTGAAGCGTGGATGTGCGAAGTCAAAAAAGGACAGTATTTCCGTATTGTAGATCTAGAAGGCAACCAGGCGGTAGATACCTTATTTATCTCCGCACATAACCCTGAAGAGCGTTATAGCGCAACCGATACTTTGGCGATGAATCGTCAAATATATTTAGAAAAAGGCACAGCGTTATACACCAATTTTGGCAATAAAATCGCCACCATCAACGATGATAACTGCGGTCGCCATGACACCTTAGGCGGTGCATGTTCATGTGAAAGTAACACAGTGCGCTATGCCCATGACAAATACCCAATGCACAGTTGCCGTAACAATTTCATGATTGCATTGTCACAACATCCGATTGCGAAAAAGCATGATTTGAATGTGCGCCATATCGGTCCAAATATTAATTTCTTTATGAATGTACCTGTAACTTCAGATGGTCATTTGAAATTTGATGATGGTATTTCTGCTCCGGGGAAATATGTGGAGATTAAAGCGGAGATGGATTTGATTGTCCTCATTTCAAACTGTCCACAACTGAATAATCCGTGTAATGCCTATAACCCGACAAAAATTCAACTGATTGTCCGTGAAGGCGAGGAATAAGCCATGTTTAATAAAGTTCTCATCGCCAACCGTGGTGCAATTGCGTGTCGTGTTATTCGTACCCTTAAAAAATTAGGCATCCAATCGGTTGCCGTCTATTCAGAAGCCGACCGTGATTCATTACATGTGACTTTAGCAGATGAAGCTGTTTTCATTGGTGATGCACCTGCGAGCCAAAGCTATTTAAATGTCGATAAAATCTTAGAAGTCGCAAAACAAACCGGTGCAGAAGCGATTCACCCGGGCTATGGCTTCCTCTCTGAAAATGCCGAATTCTGTAATCTGTGTGAAGCACAAGGCATCGTATTCTTAGGGCCAAATGCCGAACAAATGAAAGCTTTTGGTCTGAAACACACCGCACGTGAATTGGCAATTCAAGCCAATGTGCCATTACTTCCGGGCAGTCAATTGTTGGCTGATGAAGCCGAAGCACTGCTAGAAGCGGAACGTATTGGCTATCCTGTGATGCTGAAAAGTACCGCAGGCGGTGGTGGCATCGGCATGCGTTTGGTCTGGAATGCTGAAGAGCTGAAAGATGCTTATGCAACGGTGTCATATTTAGCGCAAGCCAACTTTAAAGATGCAGGTTTGTACTTAGAGAAGTTCGTGCAAAATGCCCGTCATATTGAAGTGCAAATTTTTGGTGATGGTCACGGTTTAGTCTTGGCTTTGGGCGAGCGTGATTGTTCGGTACAACGTCGTAACCAAAAAGTGATTGAGGAAACACCTGCACCACATTTAAACGATGAACAACGTGCCTATATTCAAAATGTTGCGATCCAACTGATGCAATCGGTGAACTACCGCTCGGCAGGTACGGTTGAATTTGTGATGGATACCGACACGCAAGAATTCTATTTCTTGGAAGTGAATACTCGTCTACAAGTCGAACATGGTGTCACCGAACAAGTGTTTAGTGTGGACTTGGTTGAATGGATGGTGACTTTAGGCAGTGGTGATTGGACGCCACCAACAGCACAGCTTGATTCTAAAGGTCATTCCATTCAAGTGCGGTTATATGCTGAAGACCCAATTAAAAACTTCCAACCAAGCGCAGGTTTACTGACTCATGTCGAGTTTGATGCCAATGCCCGTAATGAAACGTGGGTAGAAACAGGCTCCAACGTATCGTCATTCTATGATCCAATGATTGCCAAAATTATTGTGACTGCGGATGATCGTGATTCTGCCATTCAAGCCATGACCGATACACTTGCCAAAACTTCTGTGGCAGGCATTGAAACCAACCTTGAATATCTACAAAACATTATCGACTGTGATGTATTTAAAGCGGGTACGCAAACCACACGCTTCTTAAATACCTTTGAGTGGAAAACCCAAAAGATTGAAGTCCTGCAAGCAGGCATTCAAACCGCCGTGCAGGATGTTACAGGGCGTTTGGGCTATTGGGATGTCGGTGTGCCACCATCGGGTGCAATCGATCCGCTGTCTTTAAATGTCGCCAACCAACTGTTAGGTAATGCACCGAATACCGCAGGTCTAGAATGTACCTTGCAAGGACCAAGCTTAAAATTCCATTGTGACAGTCAAATCGTGCTTGCAGGTGGCGATATGCCATCGACTTTGGATGGCGTAACTGTACCAATGTGGCAAACCGTGAATGTGCGTAAAGGTCAGGTGCTGAAGTGTGGCAAGATCGCCACAGGTTGTCGTACCTACATTGGTATTAACGGCGGTCTCAATGTCCCTGAATATTTAGGCTCACAAGCAACCTTTACCCTAGGTCAGTTTGGTGGGCATGCAGGGCGTAATTTACTCATTGGCGATATGCTTCCAATCACGGCATTTACATCAAGTGATGGCAAAGCATTAAGCCAAGATCAAATCCCGACATTCTCAAATTCTTGGGAAATTGCAGTGATGTATGGTCCACATGGTGCGCCTGATTTCTTTACCAAAAATGACATTGATACCTTCTTTGCCAATGAATTTGAAATTCACTTTAACTCAAGCCGTACCGGTATCCGTTTGATTGGACCAAAACCTGAATGGGCTCGTCAGGACGGTGGTGAAGCAGGTCTGCATCCATCCAATATTCATGATAATGCCTATGCCATTGGTGCGATTGATTTCACTGGTGATATGCCGATTATCTTGGGTCCAGATGGTCCAAGCCTTGGTGGCTTCGTGTGTCCTGCGGTGGTGATCAATTCTGAACTGTGGAAATTGGGTCAGCTCAAAGCAGGCGATAAAGTGAAATTTGTGCCTGTGAGCTATACCCAAGCCAAAGTACTCAATGAAAAATATCATGCACAATTGGTATCAACAGATACGCAAATAGTCACTTTTAATGAATCGTTCTATCCTGAAATCAGTACGCTGAAAACCGCCATTTTAGACACTTTGAAAGGTCAAAATGGTACGCCTGATGTGGTGTATCGTCCTGCGAGCAACAACTATATGCTGGTGGAATATGGCGATCTGGTTTTAGATTTAAACCTGCGTTTCCGTATTCATGCGCTGATGCAATGGGTCAAAGAGCAAAATATCCAAGGCATTATTGACCTGACACCGGGTATTCGTTCACTGCAAATCCATTTTGATTCGACCAAGCTCGATCAAATTGATTTATTGCATATGCTTCAAGTCGCAGAAGAACAATTGCCTGATGTGACGGAAATGCAAGTGCCATCACGTACTGTGTATTTACCACTGGCTTGGGAAGATTCACAAACACAGCTTGCAACTGAGCGTTATATGCAAACCGTACGTCCAGATGCACCGTGGTGTCCGGACAATATCGAATTTATCCGCCGTATTAATGGTTTAAAAGACAAACAAGCCGTGAAAGATGTGGTGTATAACGCGAGTTATTTGGTTATGGGCTTGGGTGATGTGTATTTGGGTGCGCCTGTGGCAACACCGCTTGATCCACGTCAGCGTTTAGTCACCACCAAATATAACCCTGCACGGACTTGGACACCTGAAAATGCCGTCGGTATTGGTGGTGCGTATATGTGTGTTTACGGCATGGAAGGTCCGGGTGGCTATCAGTTTGTGGGTCGTACTTCGCAAATGTGGTCACGCTACCGTAAAAACCCTGATTTTGAACAAGATATGCCGTGGTTATTGCGCTTCTTTGACCAAATTAAGTTTTATGAAGTGTCTGAGTCCGAGTTGATGCACATGCGTGAGGACTTTAAAGCAGGGCGTTTAAAACTGCGCATTGAAGAAGGCGTACTCAACCTTAAAGAATACAACGAATTCTTAACTGAAAACCAAGAATCTATTTCAGCATTTAAAGCGGTGCAACAAGCTAATTTTGATGCAGAGCGCCGTCGCTGGCATGAAGCAGGACTGGCGGAATATGTCTCTGAAAGCCTAGATGCTGTGGATGATGGTGAAGGTGTTGAAGTGCCTGAAGGTGGTTGTGCGGTGGAATCGCATATGCCCGGTTCAATCTGGAAAATTGAATGTCAGTCGGGTGATATTGTGGAAGAAGGTGCGACGCTTGCGGTGATTGAAGCGATGAAGATCGAGATTCCAATTATTGCGCCTGAGCGTATGCGTGTCGATGCGGTTACCATTGAAAAAGGGCAAACGGTGAAAACGGGGCAGGTGTTGTTTACATTGGCACCAGTGGCTTGATGAGATAGGAATAAAAAAGACCGTCCGTAAGGGCGGTTTTTTTATTCAATGAATTAATAGTTTAGTTTAAAATGATATTTATACTTACAATAAATTTTCTAATGTTATGACAAATACACGAAGAGATAATTTTTCAAAACCTGTTGTGAGAGCATTAAGAGAACGGGTAAATAATCTTTGTTCTAATCCAGATTGTGGTAAGCAAACAATTGAGCCACAAAAAGCTACCTTAGATAAAATTAATCTTACTGGTACAGCCGCACATATATGTGCAGCAAGTGTAGGAGGACCAAGATATGATGAAACTATGTCTCAGCAAGAGAGAAAATCTATAGAGAATGGAATTTGGTTATGTAATCATTGTGCTAGAAAAATTGATATAGAACCTGATGCATATTCTGTTGAGTTATTAAAAGAGTGGAAAAATAAAGCTGAGCTTAAATTATTGGCGAATAGTAATAGTCCTCTATATGCGGAAAGTGAGTTTCAAAAGGAAGCACAATTAAGGGTGCTTGAAAGTCATAGATCAGGTCAAAGCTTTATAGGTGTGGCAAATTCTTCTTTAAATACTATTTCTAAAATAGTTCAAGAAGAGCTTAGGATACTTGATCCAAGACTAAATATTTCCTGTGACTATATCAATAGCACAACTCATTATAGAATAGATGTGGCAGAAGATAGTGAAGAGTCAGTAAAAATTAATTTTAAACCTAATAGTGCTGAAGAGTTTACCAAGAAATATACTAAGTTAATTGAAGGTGGGGAAACTTTTGAAATAGATGTTGATGCCATTAGTTCTAATTCAGAAGCTTTAAATGTTATTTTTCCTTCTCAGATAAAGGATGGAAAGCTATATGTTAAGAAAAATAGCGATTTAAGAGGAGAGTTAGAGTTTTTTGATGAAAAAGAAAATCTTATCTTGAGTGGTAATTCTGAGGTGGTTTATGGAGAAAAATCACATTCTTTAGAAATTACGAAATTTGAAGGTTTAATGACCATAAAGTATAAAAATTCACCTATCAAAATTGGAGAGCCGAATAAAATACATTTTGAGATTTCTATCCATCTTAAAAATTGGGATGATATACCAGTCGAACGACTAACTTATTTTAATCAGATTAAAAGAGTATATAAGCTTCTCGCAGAATGTAATCAATTAAAGGTTAGACTTTCAGTAAATGGAATTGAAATATCATCTGTAATTACTGAAAATTTTCAAAAAGATTGGATAAACTCTATGTATATATTATTAGAATATGTAGAAAATGCTAGAAAAATCAGCGAAAAATTAAAGGTAGATGTTCTTTTTAGGTCTGATTTTCCACTAAATAATACAGAAATTAACAATTCTTACGAAATAGTTGAGTTGTTAGCAAATAAAAGTCACGAAAAGAAATTTTCTGCGTTCAGTAATTTTATTCCAAATAATGAAAAACAAGAATTAGATGCAATCTTTGCACAAGAAGACTATGAAATTATTATTCTTGAAAATAGAAAATTGAGTAATTTCATATTGTTAGACACTAAGGTTAAGTCAACCAAGATTTATATAAAAACTACCATTATTAATCCTCTTTTTGAGGTGGTTGAAAAAACAAAAAATAAAGAAGGTAGAATAGAATATAAGTATAAGGTTCTACCTAAGGATGAAACTAGTTATTTAAATCGAGAGGTTTCTTTAGAGGCTTTTAACTTACAAAAAAATTAATTTCAGAAATTAAATAACGGTTTTAAATTTTACGATTGTTCATTCGTAAGCTCGAAACCATTTTTTTGGAAAATTCTAAGATTCCAAAAATAAACTTAGTGGATCATTTGATTTATCTAAAGTAAAACTTAGATCGGCAGGCTATCGCTTAGTATATCAGCTTATCGACTTCAAAATTGTCGTTTTGGTACTAGATGTAGATCGTCGAGATGCCATCTATAAAAGATGTAAAAAATTATCTAAGAAGTGCTTGCCATTATTAAACATCCTTTAGCCACACTTTGATGCACACTCGAACCCCAATGGTGCAAAATGGCATATTTTTTAGGCATACTTAAAAAATAAATCATTCTTGTTTTGCCTCAATTTGCGTATGTAATTAATTCCCCACGCATTCTGCTTAAATCTATTCTATTTTATATTATGGCATGCTTTATGCTTTTATTTATATACAACTATAAATAGAGGAGAATAAAGCACTTGACCACTAAATTCCAAACATCGGTTAACCATTCATGTATAAAAAGAATAGCAAGGACATGAGCAATCAAAATGGAATAAACCGGTGAAATACAAAACTTACTTTTGCTTTAGAACAAGCCCCATTTCAATCTTATGGGGCTTTTTTTCACCCTTTTATGTAACTTTATTTACCTCATCCAAATAAGTAAAAACTGGCACGCTTTCTGCATTTTCCTAAGTAATACGAAATTCTGGTTTTGTAATATCCACAGGAGATGCACATGAACAATCCGACATCAAATAAAAAAATGCATCCATGGCTTCACTTTCTGGTTGAGCTGCTTAGCGTACGCGCAGGCTTTCACATTAAACAATCTTCACAATATCAATCCAAGGATCAACATCGTGCCTAAACAAAAATTGGCACGTATCAGTATTACCGTGCCAGAAACCACACTGCATGCAATGGATCAAAAAATTGTCGAGCAGCACTATGAAAGCCGCTCGCAAGCCATTGTCGACATGATTAACCGTCACCTGATTGATGATCTGGTGATTCGCGATGAAGTCATGGTTGGCACACTCACTTTGCTCTATGACGTCAGTCTGAAACCGCTGCGCAGTCAGCTGGTCGATCTGCAGCAGCAGTATCTGGCGCAAGTGATCAATTCACTTCATATCCAGCTGGATGATGAAAAAATCTTGCAAGTCATGCTGATGCAGGGCGCGAGCAGTGATCTGAAAGAAATTAGCGAACAATTTATTGCACTGAAAGGCGTGATTAAAGGCCATCTCGAACTGATGGATGCCGTCATGCCGCCCATTCCACAAAATACCGAACACACTTAAGGAGAACAGCTGTGCACAATTTATGGACTGTACAGGACTGGCAACACGCCTACCAGAATAACAATATCCAGCTTAGTGACCTGATTGAGTATGTTGCCGGGTTGAATAATGAGGATCATGCCTGGATTTCAATTGCGACGGCAGCACAATTACAGGCACAAATTGATGCATTGACTGGTGCAGATAGTGCAAGCTTGCCACTTTATGGGGTGCCATTTGCGGTCAAGGACAATATTGATGTTGCAGGGTTCTATACCACAGTAGCATGTAAAGAGGCAGCTTATCTGGCGACTTCCGATGCAACAGCAGTAGCCAAATTAAAAGCTGCCGGTGCGATTGTCGTGGGTAAAACCAATCTGGATCAGTTTGCGACGGGTCTGGTTGGGGTGCGCTCTCCATACGGCGCGGTGAAGAACAGCTTTAATCCTGAATATATCAGTGGCGGTTCGAGTTCGGGTTCCAGTGTAGTCGTCGCAAACGGATTAGTGCCATTTTCACTGGGTACAGATACTGCAGGTTCAGGACGTGTACCGGCAGGGCACAATAACATTGTCGGGCTCAAATCGACCAAAGGCTGGTTCTCGACTACCGGCCTGATTCCGGCTTGTCGCACCATCGATGTGATTTCGATTTTTGCCTTAACGGTGGATGATGCCTGGCAGGTAGCGCAAGTCATGCAGGGCTATGATGCCAGCGATGATTATTCCAGAATGCATCCTCAGAATGTACCGAGCCAATTTTCAAAAGGGAAAATTGCCATTCCGGATACACTAGAATTTTATGGCGACGCCGAAACTGAAAAAGTATTTCAACTGGCAATCACACGTGCGCAAAGTTTGGGTTATACGGTTGAGCCGATTGATTTTACTCCATTTCAGCAACTGGCAGCGGCCCTGTATAATCGCTCTTGGGTGGCTGAACGTACCAGTGCCGTGGAAAAAATGGTGCAACGCAAGCAGACCCATCCGGTCATTGGTCAAATCATTGCGCAGGCAGACCGGTTCAGTGCGGTCGATGTCATGCAGGATGAATATGAACGCGCCCGCCTGAGCCGTGTTATTCAAAATACGCTGGCAGCGTATGATGCCTTGATGGTGCCGACCGCACCTACCATTTATCGTATTGCAGAAGTAGAAGCTGATCCTCTGGTCAAAAACAGCCACATGGGCGCTTATACCAATTTTGTCAATTTTGCCGATCTGTCGGCTTTGGCGCTACCAAATAGCATTCGTGCCGATGGTTTGCCAACGGGCGTGACCTTTATTGCGCCAGCCTGGATGGATGAGGCACTGGCCAAATTCGGGCAAAAATGGCAGCAGGCAAGCCAGTTAAAACTGGGAACTTCTGAACGCAACTATGAAAAAACAACTGAAATCTCATCGGGTCACAGCGTCAAACTGGCTGTCGTCGGTACACATCTGACCGGCATGCCGCTGAATTTTCAGCTGACCACACGTGGTGGCACCCTGATCAAACAGACCCGGACTGCTTCGCATTACAAACTCTATGCCTTAAAAAATACCACACCGCCAAAACCTGGCCTGCAATACAACGCGACAGGTTCCTCGATTGAAGTAGAGGTCTGGGACATTCCGCGTGCCCTATTCGGGGACATTGTTGCAGAAGTACCGGCACCATTGGGCATTGGCAATGCCCAGCTGATTGATGGTACTTGGGTCAAAAGTTTTATCTGTGAAGGTTATGCGCTTGAAGATGCCACAGATATCAGTCATTTCGGTGGCTGGCGCGAATTTATGAAATCTAGACAACTTTCAAATACCAAATTTAAATGTGAATGCATAGGGGAAGTCGCAAAATGATCAAAAAAGCACTGATGTCCGTTTCCGTACTGTCTGTAATCCTTTTTAGTGGCTGTGACAATACTGCAAAAATTCCTGCATCAAATACCAAAGCAAGTGAGAGTACGCAAAACCAGCCGATTCGGATTGGTTATAGCGACTGGCCGGGCTTTGTAGCCTGGCAGGTAGCGATTGAAAAAGGCTGGCTTAAAGAAGCAGGTATCAATGCCGATTTTAAGTGGTTTGATTATTCTTCTTCACTCTCTGCATTTGCAGCCAATCAGCTGGATGCCGTAATGGTCACTAATGGCGATAATCTGGTCACCGGTTCAGGGGGTACCAAAGGCGTGATGATCATGGCAACTGACTATTCAGCTGGAAATGATGTAATCATTGCCAAGAACGGAATTAACTCTATACAGGACTTGCGAGGAAAAACTGTTGCGACTGAAAAAGGTCTGGTGGATCACTTGCTGCTATCCACTGCACTGGATGATGCCAAAGTTGGCCTGAATGAGGTTAAGCTGGTCAATACCATGACCAATGAATTGCCACAGGTGTTTGCCACACCTGATATTGATGCGATTGCTGTATGGCAGCCGGTGGCAAATCAGGCTCTATCTGCGGTAGCTGGTTCAAAAATCATTTTTACCTCTAAAGATAAACCTGGCCTGATCTACGATACCCTGACTGTAAACCCGGCCCATCTGGAAGCCAATAAAGAGCAATGGAAAAAGGTAATTCAGGTCTGGGATAAAACCGTCAAATACATCAATGATCCGGCGACTCGAGAAGACGCTGCACAGATCATGTCCAAACGGGTCGGTGTTGACCCAAAAACCTATATGCAGTTTATTGACGGTACACATTTACTGGATCTGGCAGCCAACAAGAAAGTATTTACCAAAGGTAATGGTTTTGATTCAATTTATGGCTCAACCTATCATGTGAACAAGTTCAATGTGGCTAACGGCATTTATACAACGGAAATGAATGTGGATGGTGTGATTGTTCCAACTTTGGTACAAGAACTCAAATAGAGCTTGCCGCCTCATTCCGGAATGTAAACTAAAGCTATAAAAAATCCCCAGATTGGGGATTTTTATAGTCAGATGAAGATTAAAAAATTAAAGCTGCGTACTTTTGGAAAAGACATTGATAAAAATAATGCCAATGATCATAAACGCCAGACCGATCAGTGCAGGAAGATCCAGTTGCTGTTTAAATACCAGCAAGCCAACTGTTGAAATCAGGATAATACCAGCCCCTGACCAGATCGCATAAGCAATACCCATCGGAATGGTTTTCATAGTCAGTGACAGAAAAAACAGGGCAATTGCATAGCCGGCAATGGTGGCAAGTGAAGGCCAGAACACGCTAAAACCATTTGAAGCTTTGAGTGCAGATGTTGCAATAACTTCTGCAATAATGGCAATTGAAAGATATAAAAAAGACATATTTCTCCCTATAGCACCCGTTCTGCATGATGCATCAGGTGATCCTGTTCTGATTTCAGCCAGTTTTCAGCTTGTGTAGTCGTGGAGGTTGTATATTGAAAGTGGTAATCCGGCTGGTATATATCCAGCTCAAAAATCAGATCGATTTTACGGTCATCGAGAACCACACGCTGAATCAGACTGCTTTCATTGAGCACTTCAAAATTTTCCAGATTAAAGGCTTTGCCTGTTTCGCTTGTGCGGGTGCTGTAAGTTTTAGCTTGAGCATCAGTCCCGATAGAAACCTCAAAACTTTCCAACAAGGCAAACACGGTCGGATCGACAGCTTTAAAGTCCATTTGAGCGACTGCGCTTTGCACTTCAGGCAAACGCGTCAGGGCATAGGCAATATGATCAGCACAAATAATCAGGCCACCATCCATTTCCAGTGTCTGACCAGATTGCACTTCAATTGCAGACTGAAGCCGCAAGCTTAAAAACAGGCCACGTTGTACCTGCTGGCGCCAGTCTTCGACATAGACATGACTTGGAGAAAATTCCAGAATGCAGTTGCCAATCGCATGTAACTTGGCTGGTTCCGGCCACTGCACATGATTCTGGTAATTGGCGTAGTCTTTCACTTCCCAGGACAAAAGTTGGCTGGCGCTATCCCAAAGCGTATTGCCAATCCAGCCTTGGCGTTCCTGAACAGCTGTTCCTGTCTGGCTTTTTAGACGAAGATCAATGGTAAAACTGCGCGACTGAAACCAATACACAATGGTATTTTCATCAGTCAGGCCATTAAAAAAGCTGATGCTTTTACGCCGGAAAGCCCCATATAAAAAGTCCGGAATCATCTCTGGCTGAGTAGTCGTAGGTTTTAAAGTCTTAATCACTTCGAACAGATTCATGATGTTGTCTCCGCCTGTTCTTCAAGTCCAAAAGAGGAAAGTGGTACAGCATTTTTTAAGACCAATTCACCGCTAGCGACGCGCTGTTTTAAATATTGAAAGGTCTGGGCGGTCTGATTAAACAGGTGCTCACCACCAATCAGGGCAGCATATTTGCTGTTTTCAGTGTGAATAACCGGTTCAATCACGGTGTTATAATTGCAGGCACAAAACAGCGGAAATGAATAACGTTCTTCCGACACTTTTTTCACCCGATGCTTGGTGGCCAGATATTTACCATTGGACAGAATTTCCATCATGTCACCAATGTTCATCACCAGAGTATTTTCAATCAATGGAATATCGATCCATTCACCGGCTTTATTCAAAACCTGTAAGCCGGGTGCGGTCGGTAACAGCAAGGTAAAGCATTCGTAATCGGTATGGGCACCTATACCTTCGGCATCTTGCACTTCCGGATGATAGGGATAATGAATCAAGCGTAGCTGACTTGGTGCATCAGTAATTTTGCTTTCGAAAAAATCCTCACGAACGCCCAATGCCAGTGCAAAGGCAGAAAAAATCTGCTGGCTGATTCCACGCAAGTGGCCATAATACTGGCTGACAACAGTCTTGAAATCCGGATGGTCTGGCCATAAGGTAGGGCCAAGTAAAGGACAGTTTTTTTGTGTACCCTGATAATCATAATTGACATCATAGGCTTCTTTTAAATCATAACTGTTGCCTGCAAACTGTTCTTCGCCAATCGGCACATAGCCACTATGGTTTTTTGATTTGCCAATATAGTGCTGCATCTTGGTGTTTAGATCCTGAGAAAAATAGGACTGGGCCATTTCAATCAGGGCTTTGGCGTGATCAAAATTGAACTGGTCACCCTTGAGATAAAGAAAGCCAACCTCTTTACAAGCCTGATCCAGAGCATGAGCAACTTCAATACGATCAGCTAAATCCGGACTTTGCAATTTTGAAATATCAACCAGTGGGAGTACATATTGCGCTTGCATGACAATCACCTCTAATGTTGGTCGTCCAACACAGCGATTAAAACCTTCAGGTCGTCCCAAAGGCATTTTGAATAAGATTATTTCTTGCTGCTGACCTTGGTCATACGCGGAATGACCGGCAGTTCTGCCAGTGCCGGATCCAGTTCATCTTCTTCAGCATGCACCAGATGATCGACATGCTGTCTTAACTGTTTAAATTCTGGAGTCAGCATCAGTTCCGGGTGGCGTGGACGAGGGAGATCTACTTCAATAATTTCCTTGATTTCACCCGGATTGGCTTTCAGTGCCACAATCCGGTCAGCCAGTAAAATGGCTTCATCCATATCGTGAGTCACAAAAATGATGGTGATATCAATGTTTTGCCAAAGATCCATCAGGTGACGCTGCATTTTTTGCCGCGTATGCGGATCAAGTGCCCCAAAAGGTTCATCCATCAGCAGGATTTTCGGTTCATTGACCAATGCACGGGCAATCGCGACACGCTGTTTCATCCCGCCAGACAGCTCATGCGGATACTGGTTTTCATACTTTTCCAGACCAATAATATTGATCCATTCACGGGCCTGTGCTTCGGCTACTGCACTACTTTGGCCTTTCATGCGCGGACCAAACATGACATTTTCCTTGACGGTTTTCCATGGAAACAGGGTATAGCCCTGGAACACCATGCCACGCTCCGGACTTGGGCTGGTAATCGGCTGGCCATCCACCAGAATCTCACCACTGCTATAAGGGTCAAGTCCTGCAACTACACGGCTAAAGGTTGACTTGCCACAACCGGAAGGCCCAATCACACAGATGAACTCCCGCTTATGAATTTTCAAATTGAGTGCATTTAAAACCGTACGCTCGGTTTTGCCATGACTGAATTTTTGCGTCAGTTGCTTTGCTTCAAGAATCACCGGACGGGCGTAAATTTTGTCAAAGTATTCACGGGTATTAAATTCAGTGTGTTGCATTAGTTTGCTCCCGGTTTCCATTTAAATAGGCGCTGTCCCAGTTTCATTAAAATTAAATCGCAAACCAGGCCAATCACACCAATGATCAAGATAGCTGCGAAGACATTTGCAAAGTTCTGATAACGAGCCTGTTGGGTAATAAACCAGGTAATACCCGAGGTACTACCAATCAGTTCAGCCACGATTAAATAGGTCCATGCCCAACCCAGCAGCACGCGCAGATTACGATAAATTTCTGGCATGGCTGCCGGAATCACCACATGAAATAGACTTTTAATTTTATTAGTACCCAAAGTGAAACCGGCCTCAATCAGACTACGATCGACCAGACGTGTGGTATTGGCAATAATTAGAATTTGCTGGAACAGGGTGCCGATGACAATGATGGCTATTTTGGGTGCATCATTGATTCCTAAAATAGCGACGGCAAGCGCGCCAAAGGCCGGGGCAGGCAGGTAGCGGAAAAACTCGATAAAAGGTTCGGTCAACTGGGAAAGTTTATTGGAAAAACCACATAAAATACCGAGTGGAATACCAATCAGTGAAGAAATAAAGAATGCCGTAAACACCAGCTTGATACTGTGCCAAAGGCTTTCATGAAACCAGGGAACATTGGCCTGAGCAGGTGCAGTGGTAAAAGCTGTGACCAGTGCAGTTGCAACTTCGTGCGGTGCGGGCAAATAAATTGGATTGACGAGTATACCTTGCGGTGGAGCAAGACCTTGATCTATTGCAGACTGGGCAGCAGAAAAAAAGGTATTTTTATCAATACGACTATCAACCTGTAAATAGGCAACACTACCTGAATCCGTAATTTGGACTTGTGGATGCCAGATCCAAGGTAAATAACTGACTGCACACCAAATTAAAACTGGTATTAGAAAAGACCCCAAGCCAAATAGCAGTTTGTTTCTTGAACTGAGTTCATGTGCAACGTAACTCATAGTGTTGCCCCTCAATATTACAAATTTTATAAAACGTAATACTGATTAAGCAAAATGAATGCCAAGCCTACAAAGCAGAAGAGTAATTATAGAATTTCAAGCTAAAACTGGTTTATATTTTTTAATTTAACTATATGTTTTAAAATAATAAATATAATTATATTTAAGGCGGTGAAAAAACAGATTACAAGGCTAATCAAAACCATCATATTAAACAAATAATGCATTTATTTAGGGCTTTATTCTTCTAGAAATAAAATAATTCTAGATTAATTAATTTTTTCATTAACTTATTAAAACTACCAACAGGAATACTTAGAGATAAAACAAGTTAAGGTATAAAATTATACTTAAAAAGTTGTGGAAAATTACAGATAAAAAGCAAATAATTATTCAGTATAGAGGGGGAGTACTTTTCATAATATAGACCCGGAGCTCAGCAGCAATTTAGCTCAATGAATAACAATAATTTTGAATAATAAGGCTTACATTCACTAGATTTTGTTATTCAAGCGCCACGGATCAGGTGTAGAGCACAGTATGAGAAGAAGATTATATAAAAATGATAAGTACTGAACAGAAAAATGGTCCTGAACCGATACACAGGACCGACATGGAGGTAAGTATATGAGTAATCTCAATATACAGACAGAAGGAAGTATAAGTAAATCAAGTGTATATACCTGGTACGTCGTACTGCTGTGTATGCTGGCCTATATTTTTTCGTTTATTGACCGGCAGATTCTGGCACTGATGATCGAGCCGATCAAGGCTGACCTGAATCTGACTGACACCCAGTTTAGCCTGCTGCATGGTTTGGCTTTTTCCCTGTTTTATGCCTTTATGGGATTGCCACTTGCCTATATTGCTGACCGTTTTTCCCGGCCAAAACTGATTTCTATCGGAATTATTTTCTGGAGTCTGGCTACAGCATTCTGCGGACTCAGTAAAAACTTCGTGCAGCTTTTCTTGAGCCGTATGGGGGTCGGAATTGGTGAAGCTGCTCTGTCACCTGCTGCTTACTCAATGTTTAGCGACATGTTTAGCAAAGAAAAACTGGGACGTGCAGTAGCAGTTTATTCGATTGGTTCTTTTGTTGGAGGCGGCATTGCCTTTCTGGTCGGTGGCTATGTTATTGGATTGCTGAAGGACACAAGCCTGATTGATGTGCCATTTTTTGGTATGTTAAAAGCCTGGCAAATGGCATTTATTATTGTTGGATTACCCGGCATTTTTATTGGCCTGCTGTTTATACTCACTGTGAAAGAGCCAAAGCGTAAAGGTCAGCGTCTTAATGCTCAGGGTGAAGTAGAAAAAGTCAGTTTTAAATCCAGCTTCAGTTTTATTGGAAAGCACCGTAAAACTTTTACTTGCCATTATCTGGGTTTTACATTTTATGCGATGGCACTGTACTGTTTAACCAGCTGGACACCTGCTTTTTATATGCGGAAATATGGAATGACCCCGACAGAAGCCGGTTATATGCTAGGTAGTGTATTGCTGGTAGCTAATACTTTAGGTGTATTCTGTGCAGGCTGGTTAAATGACTGGTTTGTTAAAAAAGGCCGTAAAGATGCCCCTATGATTACAGGTGTTATTGGAATCACAGGGTTAATTTTGCCGATCATGTTTTTTACGCAAGTTGAACCATTATGGCTCTCTGTTACCTTGCTGGTGCCTGCAATGTTCTTTGCGTCATTTCCAATGCCTATTTCCACTACGGCGATGCAAATGCTGGCACCAAACCAGTTACGTGCTCAGATCTCGGCAATTTTTCTGCTAATCAGTAATCTGGTTGCAGTAGGAATTGGAACGACACTGGTTGCATTAATTACTGACAAAATCTTTGAAAATCCATTGATGGTAGGCATGTCTTTATCAATTGTTGGCGCAATTTCATGTGTAGTGGCTTTTCTGCTGCTGAAATTTGGCTGTAAAGCGTTTGCCCAAAGTATGCAAAAGGAACATGCAGCTTAGGAAGAGAACATATCATATTTATGCCTATTGCTTGCAGTAGGCATTTTTTATTTAAAAATAAATAAAACTTAGATGGAGCTGGAATATGAGCCTGATTTCACAACTAGACCGTCTGCATTATCTTGATCATTTTTTATTGTTCAGTTCGACCGACTATCACACTATTAAACAGCAGATCAGCCATTATCTGTGCCCCCATCAGTTTGAGGTAGATTCCAGCCAGATTCTAAATACGCGTCTTAATGGTTTTAGCTTTGGCACATCAGCACTCTATGATCTGAAATACAGTGCGCCTGTGGCAATTACTATAGATGAATCTTCTGCCCATTATCTGTTCAGAGTTACGCTTGAGGGCGAGTGCAAGATCGAACATGATGCCCGGCTGATTATACAGTCACCTGGTATTATGACGGTTTCACATCCCCATAGTAAAAATCGGATTATTACCAGCCAGCACTGTCGTAATATTATTCTGAAGCTGTCCAGACAGGAGGTTGATACACAGCTCTACAAAATGCTCGGCCATATGGTAGCAGAGCCACTACTGTTTGACTGCGGTATATCCTGTACGACAGAAGGTGTCGAGGCGATTATCGAAACTCTGAACTATCTTTGTCATGCCCATTACAACATCCAGCATTGGGATACTATTTCTGAAAGCTTCGGCCGATATCTGATTGAGCTGATTTTACTGAAGGTTCCGAATAATTATACTGCGCAACTGCAGCAAAGGGGGAAAGTTATATTACCTGGCTATATGAACAAAGCCAGACAGTATATTGCCCGGCATATCCGAAATAATATTGTACTGGCAGAGCTGGGCAAGCAGTGCGGAGTATCGGTGCGGACCCTGCAAAAAGGCTTTAACCAGTATTTCCATCAAACCCCAATTGACTATATTCGAGACTTGCGTATTAAACTCATCCATCATGAGTTACAGCATAGCCAAGCGCATGAAACTGTAACTGATATTCTGCTGCGTAATGGTATTAACAGTTTAGGGCATTTTTCTACACTTTATAAAAAACGGTACGGTTGTCTGCCATCACAGACTTTGAGGCAGGCACATCCGCATTGCTCATCTTATTTCGTAAACTGAACAATCTGTTCGTAATCGGGTAAGACAGCCCGATTTCTCCTGTTTAGCATCAAGTAAAAGCAGATCAGGAAAATTACCAATGAAAATTACGGTACTGGGCGGTGGCCATGGCTGTTATGCAGCAGCAGTAGAAATGGCTGAAAAAAATCACGAGGTAATATGGTGGCGCCGTGATACACAGGCTCTAAAGCGGCTAGCAGAAGCAGGCAAGTTAAAAATCAAGGACTATCAGGGTAACCGTTCAGTCAGTGTCGGATTTCAGAATAGTCAGATCACTTTATGTGAGGATTTACAGCAAGCGGTTCAACAGGTAGCGCTTATCGTTATACCTTTACCAGCGACAACTCATGAGGATCTGGCCCGACAGATAGCGCCCTACTTGCAGGAAGGGCAAGTGGTTTTTCTGCCGCCGGGGACTTTTGGAAGTTATATCTTCGCGCAAGCCATGAAAGAGGCAGAAAATTATGCCCAAGTCGCATTTGCAGAAACAGGTACGTTACCTTATCTGGTCCGTAAACACGCTGCTGACCAGATTGTGGTGAGTGGCTACGCTACCCGATTACCTACCGGTGTTTTTCCGAGCCAGTTATCTGAGCGGGCTTTTCAGATACTTCAGCAGGCTTATCCGAGTATTGAGCCACTTGAAAATAGCCTAAGTGGAGCACTGATGAATGCCGGACCAGTAATCCATCCACCCCTGATACTAATGAATGCCGGAGCACTAGAGTATTTTGAAACCTGGGATATTCACAATGAAGGGACTCAACAGTCTATTCGCAGGGTGACTACTCAGCTGGATACTGAACGTATTCAAGTTCGTGAAGCGCTTGGTTATAGTGCACCACATTTTCCTCTGGCAGATCATTATAATAAAGAAGGAGAGGGTGATGAGTGGATGTATGGCCGCGGGGCACATGGAAAATTGACCGACAGTGGAGACTGGCGTGAAGATATCGATCTGCATACCCACCGATATATGCTCGAAGATACCAAGTTGGGGTTGTCTTTTCTAGTTTCTGTTGGGCGCTGGGCTGGAGTACCGACACCGGTTGCCGAGGGTTTACTGAATCTTGCCTCGGCAGTCACAGGAGAGAATTTCTATCAAACTGGTCGTACCCTGGAAAATCTGCAACTAGCACAAAAAAGCCGTCAGGAAATGTCTGCCATTTTACAGCAGGGAGCCTGATATGCAGTTAATCAAACAAATTGCTGTGGTTGGAGCAGGGCGTATGGGGAAGGCAATTTCGATTGCTTTTGCCTATGCAGGATTAAATATTCAGTTGATAGATGCCAGAGAACGCGATCCAGAAGAATTCCATATATACAGACAGAAGATTATTAGCGATATTTCTCAGGAGTTGCAGCTCTTGGTTAGTATCAACTTTATTCAGGAAACATACGTTGAAACTATTTTAAAACGTATTGAAGTAACCAGCAGAAATAAATCACAGAACTTTTTAAGTCATTGTGAGCTGGTAATGGAAGCTGTCCCTGAGCTTAAAGAGATTAAACAGGAAATATTTAAATGGCTGGATCAGTATCTGCCATCAGAATGTATTGTTGCATCTACTACTTCGACTTTCTTGGTGAGCGAGATTGCCCAGATGCTTTCTGTACCGGAACGGGTAATCAATGCACATTGGCTAAATCCGGCTTATCTGATGCCTTTGGTAGAGTTAAGCCGGACAGCAGAAACCTCAGATTTAGTGGTAGAGCGCCTTAAAGCATTTTTAAAAATTATTGGTAAGGTACCCGTCGTATGTCAGGCCAGTGCGGGCTATATTGTGCCGCGTATTCAGGCACTGGCCATGAATGAAGCTGCCCGTATGGTTGAAGAAGGTGTAGCTTCGGCAGAAGATATTGATATTGCGATTAGAACCGGATTTGGCCTGCGTTTTTCTGTACTGGGCCTGCTTGAGTTTATTGACTGGGGTGGAGGTGATATTTTGTTTTATGCTTCACAGTATCTGGAAAAAGAACTGGGTACACGTCATAGCGCTCCGGCTATTATTGCTGAAAACATGCAAAATAAAAGAAATGGGCTACGTGAAAAACAGGGCTTTTATAATTATCATACAGTAGATATTGATAGCTATAAATTACAGGTATTGAAGGCCTTTACCACTCGCATTGCTGTAGCAGGTCTACAGCCTGAACCGGATATTTTAAAGCATCCGGTATCAATAAATAAGACTGGCATCAATTAGAAGGCATCAGGTCAAACAATTTTTTTAACTGCTTGTTTAAGTCATGCAGCTCATCCTCTTCAAAAGCATGCAGAATTCCGGCCAGGGTTACCTGGCTGATCTGGTTGATCTGTTCAACCATCTGCTGGCCTTTTTCAGTAAGTTTCACCATAGACACCCGCTCATCAAGTTGTGAGGAAAAAACTTCCACAATATCGTCTTCAACCAGACGATAAACAGCTTTGGTTGCGGTCGTCAATTTAATTGTTGAAAGATTGGCAATTTCAGTAATACTGGCTTCACTTACTGCATTTACACTTAAAATAATTTTACGTCGGGTATTATCTATTCCTAATTTTTTTATAGATTTTTCAATAAGTTGAGTATATTTCCCATTAATTTGAGAAATCCAGAAAAATGGGAAATTTTTTAAGCTATTTGGATCTTTATTAGGTAAAAACTGTTCTAGCTGACTCAGCATGACAAAGCCATATCTTTGAAAAAATGTAAATTCATTATAAACAAAATTATGAAATATTTTCTTTCTTATCATTCATAAAAGTTACTTGACAATTACATTAAATTTTCAGATATTAAGCTTATAAAATAAAAATACATGGAAAAGTGAATGAATATTATCGCACAGGAAGTCCATGAAGGTACAGGTGCACTGAAAGTCATGGTTAAGGACTCTATCGACATTCGGGGCCTAAGAACTATGGCAGGAAGTAAGGCACTCATGGAGGTAGAGCCTGCATTGGCAAATGCAGAAGTTGTAGACCTTATTTTGAAAGCTGATTGCGTCATAACTGCAAAAACCAATCTGCATGAACTGGCATTTGGTATTACAGGAATTAATCCTGTATTTGGTACACCTGTTAATCCAAAGTATCCAGATCTGATTCCAGGGGGATCATCCAGCGGTTCGGCTGCCGCGGTGGCTGCTGGCCTGGCCGATTTTAGTCTGGGCACAGATACGGGCGGTTCTATCCGCATGCCGGCAGCCTGCTGTGGCGTATTTGGTTTTAAACCCAGTTTTGGGCGGGTAAGCCGTAAAGGTGTTTATCCTGTGCAAAGCTCACTGGACTGTGTCGGACCATTTGCCAGTTCAGTCGAAATGATTATTACCGCAATGCAGATTATTGACCCTACTTTTAAGTCTTCAGAAAAAATCCAGCATCAACCTAAACTGGCGGTACTTAATGTAGAAGCGGATTCAGCAGTCTGGGATTGTGTTAAAGACTATCTGACTCAGACAAATTTAAAAGTAGAGCCAGTACAGGTAACTACGTTTAGTGAAGCCTTTCAAGCCGGGATGCAGATTATTAATTATGAAAACTGGCAAGCTTATGGAACGCTTACAGAAAGCGGAAAAATCAGTCCAGATGTTCAACAGCGACTACTTAACGCGGCGAAAACGACTTTAGAGCAGGTTCGGCAGGCAGAAGATGTAAAAGCCAGGTTTACTCAGGAAATTGATGAGCTACTTGAACAGTATGATGTCCTGATTCTACCTACCTTACCGCAGATACCCCCTAGAGTGGCAGAGGCTGAAAATACTGTAGCATTTTTAAATCTTACTGCACTGGTGCGTCCATTCAATTTATCAGGTCATCCTGCTTTGAATATTCCTTTACAAACTATGACAGGTATGCCAGTGGGCTTGCAGTTGGTAGGCAGGAAAAATGCAGACGAGCAGCTATGTGCGGTCGCGGATTTTATTATTAAGGCAGCGCATTAAATGACAAGGAGTTAGCTAATGAATCAATTATCTGCCAAGGAATTGGATATAAAAGTCAGGCCAGTGGTCAATCTGGATGCCTTATGTCAGGAAATTCGTGAGCGCGCCTGCACTGGAGAATTTGATAATCAGGCGTATGTCAGCCAAGATATTATTGAGCGCTTGAAGCAGTTGGGCGTATATCGTGCTTTGGTACCACGACGTTTTGGTGGAGATGAGTGCTCACCACGTCAATTCTGCGAACTGATTGAAAAGCTGTCTATGGCAGATGGTTCAGTCGGTTGGGTTGCAAGCTTCGGCATGAGTCCGGCTTATTTGGGCAGCCTGCCTGAAACTACTCTTCAGGAACTTTACAAGGATAGCCCTGATATAGTTTTTGCAGGGGGGATTTTTCCACCTCAGCCGGCAGAAATTACGGATAACGGGGTTTTGGTCAAGGGACGCTGGAAGTTTTCAAGCGGTTGCATGGGCGCTGATATTGTCGGCGTGGGTATTGCACCACGAAAAGATAATGAAGCACATGGCCTGCCACGTATGGCAGTTATGCCCGCCAGTAAAGCTAAAATTGAAATGACTTGGGATACTGTGGGCCTGAAAGGAACGGGCAGTCATGACCTGGTTGTGGAAAATGTACTGGTACCCAAGGAATGGACCTTTGTTCGTGGTGAGCCTTCAAAATTACCCGAGCCATTTTTTAAGTACCCATCATTATCTTTAGCCACTCAGGTATTAACGGTGGTAGGGATTGGAGTGGCCGCTGCAGCCCTGGATGAGTTTAAAAAGCTTGCACCGGGTAAGGCATCAATTACGGGCGGGACAGAGATCGCTCAGCGACCAGTCACCCAATATGAATTTTCCCAGTCAGAAGCCGAATTTCTGGCTGCCCGAACCTGGTTTTATCAGACTATGGATGTGGTATGGAAGGAAGTAAGTGAAGGGCGCAAACCAACCGCCCAGCAGGTTAGCGATATGCGGTTGTCATGCACACATGCTGCCCGTATAGCAGCCAAAGTCGCCCGAAAGATGCAAATGCTTGCCGGTATGACCGCGATCTATACTAATCATCCGTTTAGCCGTTTTGTAAATGATACCAACGTGGTCACCCAGCATGCCTTTATGGGAGACGCTACTTTACAAAATGCAGGTGCAATCAGTTTTGGGCTGAATCCGACACCCGGCTATTTATAAACTTAACGCATTATTTAAAAAAGGAATCTTGAAATGGAAGCGAAAAAGACTTTACGTGTGCTGTTCTGTATGGGGATTAACCAGAACTTTTTTGATGCAGAGCCAGCAGAAGCTAAGGCAGTCTGGGCTGCTTTTGGTGAAATGTGGCACGGTATTCATGACCTCCCGGGCGTAACCGTATATGGAAGTTTAGACGATGACCAAAGTATGGTAGGGCCAAGTGCTGGCTGGCCATGGACAACCTACTTGTTGGCAGATGTGCCAGATATAGAAACGGTTCATGCAGCCTGCAACCTGTTTAGAACCACAGTGGTAGGAGAAGGGCCATTCAAGCTCTGGAAATACTGCAAGGTTGAAGCACGTGTAGGCCGTGAACTGGTGATCCAGCGTTAAGGATGAACAGAAATGACTGATGGAGTAGTCTTGGCCTCTGTATTAATGCGGCTTGAACAGCTTGAGGCACAAAATGCGATTCGTAACTGCATAAACCGTTATATGGAAATCTGCGATGCTCTAGATGCAGATACTGACCTGAACGAGTTAATGGGCCTGTTTGACCGTCACAGTATCTGGGAAGGAATCGGAGAAAAATACTCCAGGTCCTTCGGTCAGTTTGAATCATGGCAAGCAATCTATGACATGTTCAAAAGCTATACCCAGAAAGAATCACATTTTGTCTTGAATGCGCACTTTGTCAGCTCAGAACAGATTGATATCAATGGCTATGAGGCGACAGGTCGCTGGCTGATGTTACAGACCTCGACCTTCCGTGATACCCATAGCCACTTAAATGCAGCCAGGCTCACTGTGAAATTTAGAAAACAGTATGACGGTTTGTGGAAAATCAAGCATTTCCAGACTGAAAATATATTTAGCCGTCCTGTTTCGCATTGGAACAGTGAAGCTGAACTGCCAGTACCGGCTCAGGAATGAAGACAGGAAAAATTTAAAAGGACAGTTGCCATGAATAGTATTATTCCGATGCATAACATTGATACCGATTATAATGAACTGGTCCAGCATGACCGTGTCCATACTTCTTTGTATAAAGATGAAAAAATCTTTGAAGATGAAATGGAAAAAATTTTTTATAGCACCTGGGTCTGGGTAGCCCATGCCAGCGAAATTCCTGAGGCGGGCAGTTATAAAACGATTAATATTGGTAAGCAGCCAGTCGTGGCTGTACGGGACCGTAAAAAGAAAGTTCACGTTTTATTAAACCGTTGCCGTCATCGTGCCGCTACCGTGTGTGAACATAAAAAGGGCAAAACCAATAGTTTTGTCTGTCCTTATCATGGCTGGAGCTATGCCTTGGATGGCAGCCTGCGTGGTGTGCCCTCACCAGAGAGTTATGGCGAATGTCTGGATAAATCTGAATTCCCTCTGATCAGCCTGCGCGTTGAAGAATATAACGGTATGATTTTTGCCTCATTTAAGCAGGACATTCAATCTCTGGAAGAATTCTTGGGGCCAGCCAAGAAATGGATCGACCTGTTTATGAAACAGGGTGCCGGTTATCCGGTCAAGGTGCTAGGCGAACATCGTTTCCGCTTTCCGGGTAACTGGAAAATACAGCTGGAAAATACAACTGATGCCTATCATTTTCCATTGGTGCACAAGTCATTCTTAAGCTCGGTTGATGATAAAACTGAAGAGTTATTTAATTTTGAAAATCAGCCAGGTTTTGTAGAAGATTTAGGCAATGGCCACAGTGTTATGGTCATGATACCTGAGCTGGTTGACCTTGAAGAAGACCTGATGGAACGTCCGATTCAGGAACGTTTTGAAGAATTGGCACAGGCCCTGCGCAATGAAGGGCATGAAGAACTACAAGTGCGACGTATTGTCCGTGCAGTAGGAGGCTCGGGTTTTAACCTGAACCTGTTCCCTAACATTGCCTGCTCTATGGCATTTTTCCGCGTTTTACAGCCAGTTTCAGTCAAGGAAACTGAGATTCATCATTCGGTTATTACCATGGATGGCGGCCCACAGATTGCCAACCAGTATCGCTTGCGGTTGCATGAACATTTTCAGGGACCATTTGGATTTGGTACACCTGATGATGCAGAAGCCTGGGAACGTGTACAGCATGGAGCCAGTGCCGGAAATGATTTATGGATCATGTTAAACCGCGGCTTGCCAAGTGAAGTTAAAACTGAGGATGGTTTAAAAAGCGATGTCAGTGCTGAGACAGGTATGCGCGGTGCCTATCAGCAGTGGAAAAAGATGATGACGGCTTAAGGAGAGAGCAATGAAAATCAATTTAAACCTGTTAAATGAAGTCACTGCTTTTATCTGGACTGAGGCAGATATGCTGGATCATGCTGAATACCAGCAATGGCTTGCTCTCTGGGATGAAGAAGGTAGATATATTATCCCGATTGATCCGGCATTGACTGATTATGAAAATAACCTGAACTATGCCTATGACGATCATCATATGCGTACATTACGTGTTCAGCGTCTGATTAATGGTGAAGCCATTTCAACTTCACCTAAAGCCAATACGGTGCGCAGTATCTCGCGGATACGGATTATTGACGAGCAGGATGACCAGATTGTCCTGCGCTGTGCCCAAAATCTGCGTGAGTTCCGTAAAGAAAACCTGCGTCACTATACGGCAGATGTAACCTATCATCTGATGCGCGATCAGGATAACAGCTTTCGTATTCATCGAAAGATTATCAGCTTGGTCAACTCAACTGATACCTTGGCTGGTATTAGCTATATCCTGTAGGAGCATATAGATGAAACAAGTGGTTTTAGTGACAGGTGCTGCTTCCGGCCTTGGCAATGTAATTGCGGAGCATTTTGCCGGGCAGGGCCATCAGGTTATTCTTTCTGCTAGCACACTGGAAAAAGCTGAAAATGCAAAAAAAAATAGCCGCTTTCCAGAAAATATCTTTCCCCTGAAACTGGATATCTCTGTAGAAACAGATTTTCATAAAGCAGTTGAGTGCATCAGACAGCAATTTAACCAGCTTGATGTCTTGATTAATAATGCCACTGTAACCAAAGCTACTCCTGTACTGGAGATTTCTGCTGCAGATTTTGACTGGATCACCCAGGTAAACCAGCGCGGGACTTTCCAGGCTTGTCAAATTATTGGCAAATACATGGCTGAACAGGGCTATGGCCGGATTATCAATATGGCTTCACTGGCGGGTCAAAATGGGGGGACGGCTACAGGCGCACATTATGCGGCAAGTAAGGGGGCAATCGTAACGCTGACTAAAATTTTCGCCAAGGAGTTCGCGGCCAAAGGCGTGACCGTAAATGCGGTAGCGCCTGGACCGATGGAATCACCCATTGTGCATAGCGTAGTGCCGGATGAAAAGATAGAGCAGTTCATCCAGAATATTCCGGTCAAGGCACTCGGCAGTATGGAGTTTATTGCTGAAACCTGTGCCTTGCTGGCCAGCCCGAATGCCCATTTTGTCACAGGTGCTACCTGGGACATTAATGGTGGATTATTTATGCGATAGCCCTGCGGCTGATGAAGTAAAAGGAGTTTGGAATGACAGCACTTTATGATGTAGTCGTGAAACATCGGCATATCGAAGGCGGTGATATTGCAGTCATGGAATTTGAATCAGCAACCGCCCAGCCTTTACCTAAAGTGGAAGCAGGCGCACATATTGATGTACACCTGCCTAATGGGATGATCCGTCAATATTCACTGTGTCAGGACCCGGCAAAGCAGGGTGTTTTTCGCTTGGGTATATTGAAAGAGCCGGCATCACGTGGTGGCTCGGTCTCGGCATTTGACGATATTCAAAACGGCATGCAGATTCAGGTCAGTGAACCACGTAATTTATTTCCGTTGGTACAGGCTAAACATACTGTGTTGATTGGTGGGGGAATTGGCATTACGCCTCTTATTACCATGGCTTATGAATTGCTGCATCAAGGCGCATCGTTTGAACTGCATTACTGTGGCAGCAGCCCCGAACGCTGTGCTTTCGTAAATGAAATTCGAAATGGTGAACTGGCTGCATTTACCCGGTTTCATTTCAAATCTGAAGGTGCCAGTCACCGCGAATTTTTTCAGTCAGCTATAAAGGATCTTGATCGACAGAGCCATATTTATACCTGTGGTCCGTCCGGGTTTATGGACTGGGTGATTAATCTGGCACAAACCCAGAATTTCCCAGAGCAGCAGATCCATAAAGAATACTTTCAGGTTGATACTGACACCAGCGGTGAAGTGTTTGAAGTTATGGCTCAGCGTAGCGGTAAAATTGTTCTGGTCAATGCCGAAGAAACCATTTTACAGGCCTTAGCCAGAGAAGGTATTGAAATAGAAATGTCCTGTGAGCAGGGTGTATGCGGTACCTGTATGTGTGATGTAATTGAAGGAGAGCCGGATCATCGGGATGTTTATTTTACCGATGAAGAAAAGGCAAGTAATGAACAGATTCTGGTGTGCTGCTCGCGTTCTAAGTCGGCTCGCCTGGTACTGGATATCTGATGACAAAGGAGACAGTCATGGTAGAAACAACAGATTTTCGTAATGGCATGTCATTGCTGACGGGCGCAGTCAATGTAATTACCACAGCAGGGGAAACAGGACGGTTCGGCTTTACCGCATCGGCTGTGTGTAGCGTAACTGACACGCCTCCCACACTTTTGGTCTGCATGAATCGTTCATCAAGTTCTCACTGTCATTTTAAGAATAATGGAATTTTATCGGTCAATGTGCTGGGCGCACATCATCAGCAGATTTCTCAAGCTTTTGCTTCCAGAATACCTATGGACGAACGCTTTACCCATGGAGAATGGACTACACTGCTGACTGGGTCCCCAGTTCTTTCAGATGCGCTGGTCAGTTTCGACTGCCGGATCAGACAAATGAATGATGTTGGGACACATACAATTTTTTACTGTGAGGTTGAGGCCATTAAAATGAATGAGAATAAAGAGAGTTGTCATGGCTTGATATATTTCAATCGCTGTTATCATCATATTGGTCAGCAGGAATACAAGCTTTAATTTATCTTAAATTTGAAAATTACATGGAATAATGAATTTAAATAAGGGTAAAAACTAGTATGGTTACGGATAATTGTGGATTAAAAAAGTCACAACGAATTCCTAGAAAAACTGATAAAAAGTACAATCCTTACCCTATGGTAATCCTGCTCAAGAGAGCACCTTAATTGGGCCAATCATCAACGGTAAACAGGTTAAAAATATCAAGCACCTGATGGATAATGGTATATCCCAAGGTGCAAAACTGGCTTTAAAAGGGGAGATTC
>NZ_DJJJ01000018.1:0-1930 GCF_002434085.1 Acinetobacter sp. UBA6571
AATTTATCTAGGATACGTCTAATCAGGCTTGAGATTTCTTGCTACGATAATCTTCAATAGCTGCTTTAATCGCATCTTCTGCCAATACAGAGCAGTGAACTTTAACCGGCGGTAATGCGAGTTCAGTCGCAATATCAATATTCTTGATCGCTTGCGCCTGATCAAGAGTCTTGCCTTTTAACCATTCGGTAACTAGGGAGCTTGAAGCAATAGCAGAACCACAACCATAAGTTTTAAAACGTGCTTCTTCAATTACACCGCTATCGTTCACTTGAATCTGAAGACGCATAACGTCACCACATGCTGGTGCACCCACCATGCCAGTACCTACATTTTCTGCGTTTTTATCTAACACGCCCACATTACGGGGATTTTCGTAATGATCAATTACTTTTTCGCTATAAGCCATGATGCTTCTCCAAACCTCGGGGTCAGCCTTAATATTAATATGAGGGTAAAAACACTTATTTCAATAAATCAGTGTTCAGCCCATTCAACTGAAGAAAGGTCGATACCTTCTTTATACATATCCCAAAGCGGAGAAAGTTCACGTAATTTCTCAACAGCAGCTTTGGTAATTTCCAATACGTGATCAATATCTTCTTCAGTTGTATATTTGCCGAAACTGAAGCGGATAGAGCTATGTGCAAGTTCGTCTGACAAACCTAGTGCACGCAGTACATATGATGGTTCGAGGGTTGCAGAAGTACAGGCCGAACCACTTGAAACTGCAGCATCTTTAAGTGCCATCATTAAGGATTCACCCTCAACGAAATTAAAGCTGACATTTAAATAGTTGGCAACGTTCTGAGTCGGGTGACCATTTAAGAAAACCTGTTCAAGATCTTGCAGGCCATTCCAGAGCTTGTCACGCAATACACGCAGACGTTGCTGTTCAGCCTGGAGGTTTTTACCTGCCAGTTCGAATGCTTCGCCCATACCAACAATTTGATGTGTTGGCAGAGTACCAGAACGCATGCCACGCTCATGACCACCACCATGCATCTGAGCCTTTAGACGTACACGTGGAGTGCGGCGTACATAAAGTGCGCCCATACCTTTAGGACCATAGATTTTATGAGCTGAGAAACTCATCAAATCAATTTTCATGGTAGAAAGATCAATTTCAACCTTACCGGCTGCCTGTGCAGCATCTACATGGAAGAAGGTTTTATTGGCACGGGTCAATTCACCAATAGCAGCAACATCAGTAATGGTGCCGATTTCGTTGTTAACCATCATTAAAGATACAAGAATAGTATCCGGACGAAGAGCTGCCTGAACCATTTCAGGCGTAATTAAACCTGTTTGTGGCTGTGGTTCCAGATAAGTAACTTCAAAACCTTGCTCTTCCAGCTCACGGCAGGTATCAAGTACAGCTTTATGTTCAATTTTGCTGGTAATAATGTGTTTGCCTTTGGAAGCATAGAACTGAGCTACACCTTTGAGCGCAAGGTTGTCAGATTCTGTTGCACCCGAAGTCCAGACAATTTCACGTGGATCAGCTTTAACCAGGTTGGCCACCTGCTCGCGAGCGTATTCAACTTTTTCTTCTGCCTGCCAGCCATATGCATGTGAGCGAGAAGCTGCATTACCAAAAGTACCATCAAAGGTTAAGCATTCCATCATACGTTCAGCAACCTGTGGGTCAACTGGCGTAGTTGCTGCATAATCAAGATAAATTGGACGTTTCATGTCAAATACCTGTAACCGATAAAAGAGCTGAATCAAAACCTGGTGCGTTTTGGCGAATAGCAACGGTCTGTACGTTGTCACGGGCTACAAGATCAGCCAGAGTGATTTTCGCAAGATAATCGGCAATGTGATGGGAGAGTTCTTGCCATAAATCGTGAGTCAAGCACATTGCACCATTTTGACAGTTACCTTTATGGTCGCAGCGTGTTGCATCAACAGTTTCATTTACAGCTTC
>NZ_DJJJ01000018.1:2013-27342 GCF_002434085.1 Acinetobacter sp. UBA6571
AGCGTGATCGTTTGTTCAGTTGGCTGCAAAGCTAAATCAAGTAGAGCAGTCACTGCGTAGCGACCGCGAGTGGTTAAGCGCATGACTCGATACACATGTTGAGACTAGATATATAGATTTTAAGAATCCCGACTAAAATAGTCAAGTTTTTTTACGGTTAATTGTAATGTTTTAAAACCTAAGTAAAAATATTTTTATTTTGGCCATAAAGTATATATCAATAAAGTAATAAAAAGCAGGCTTATAACCAATAAAGATAGCTTTAAATATTTGTTTTTTTGCTCAATACGTCGAATACGGCTTTTATGCAATTTTACTTCCACCAAAAGTGAGTTAATTTGTACTCGCTGCTGGTCAATTTTTTCAAGTAGAGGGGCAATACGTTTTCTTGACGCAATGACTTCATCTTCTTGAGGGGCTTCTTTTAACCACTGACGCCAGTCAGCAAATAGTTTTGGTACACTAAAGTGTAAAATAAGATCACGAAACTCGTCACGTAATAAAGGATCTCCTGCAATACGCATGGCTTTAATACTACGACGATTACCGAAAATAATGATGCGTAATAAATCTAGCAGGGTAGAGTTAATCTCTAAATCAACTGGCTTTACAGGAGCACGGCTGTCAAAAAGCAGACCATGAGGACTAAACTGTACATAAAAATCAAAATAGGGTAGATAACTATTAATTTTAAGTACGATTTGCTTTTCAACAAATTTTTTGGCGTGTACGCGAACGACCCGATCATGCTTCAACACAAAAGAAAAAACCGTTTCCAGTACGATCATCACAATGGTGAGCAACAAATGATGATTTGTTCTTTGTTGCGACTCGCTCATATATCTTTATCCTTTAGTATTTAATAGAGCGTCCCGTCTCTAACCCGAACTGAGACTGCTGCATACTCTTAATAATTTACTGATTTAATGTGCTTTGTAGAACAGTTTAATCAAACGATCAAGCCCGGGCGTTGTTATTATAGGGCTATTTTTGTAGCTAAATGCAGTATAATGTTTATAAAATATTCAGGAGATTGTTTAAATGGATAATACCAAAACGGATCTGGTTGAAGAAACAACATTAGATAGAAAAATTCCTGGAACCAAGAACAGTACAAGAAGCGGCCGAAAGTCTGCTCTGGATTTCAGAAAATATACTAAACAGATTTGGCTAGCTGGCTTGGGTGCATTTTCTCGTGCTGAGGAAGAAGGAAATAAATTATTTGACTCACTGGTCAAGGTTGGAGAAGAGCTGGAATCTAAGACATCAGATTCTGCTGAAGCTGGTAGTAAAATAACTGAACCCTCTCGAAATCCGGTTCATGAAATCAAGGATGGCGTAGAAAAATCTATAGATCACAGTATTCAGAATTCATTAAGCAGGATCGGACTGGCTACTACTAAAGATATTCAACATCTGGAACAGTTAATATTACAATTACATCATAAGGTTGACGTTTTAGTAAAAGAAAACCAGATATTGAAAGAACAAGAGTTGAAAAAGCAGTCTGAATCTTAACTTTCCTAATTTTTCAACATTTTTTTAGCATTAATTTTTGCGAAATCTTATTTTTCAGTATTGCGTTTTCCCCTTAAGCATTGCTATAAAGGCGTCATGGCCTTTTAAACTACAGCCTTGGTTCTTAAACAAACGATATCAAGAGGACGTTATCTTCATGAATAAATCAGAATTAATTGATGCGATTGCAGAAAAAGGGGGATTGTCTAAAACTGATGCTGGTAAGGCATTGGATGCGACTATTGCTTCAATTACAGAAGCGCTTAAACAGGGTGATACTGTAACTCTAGTGGGTTTCGGTACTTTTGGCGTGAAAGAACGCGCGGCTCGTACTGGTCGTAACCCTAAAACTGGTGAAGAATTACAAATTAAAGCAAGCAAAGTGCCTAGCTTTAAAGCAGGTAAAGGCTTAAAAGATTCTGTAGCTTAATCTTTTGTGGCTCAAGAACGCGCCAGAAGGCGCGTTTTTTATTAAAATGAAGAAAAGCCTGGCTTTATACATTCATTCACTTGTGTTTTTCAGTTAAAATCCCTTCGAAATAAAATATTGGAATACTTATGGAATCTTTTCGTAAAGTCATAAAGGGTTGGCTTGGTATCGTCCTGCTAATTTTGTTTTTGACCCCTTTAGCATTTGTAGGTATTGAAGGATATTTTAGCGGGGGTAATAAAGAAAATGTCGCTGCTACAGTAAACGGGCAAGAGATCTCCAAAAAAGAACTAGAGTCACTGACTAAATCTTATAAAGAACAATATTTAAACTTTGTAAATGGCGATGAGACCTTGCTGAATCAGCCTTTTATTCAGCAAACGGCACTGGATCATCTGATTGCACAGAATCTGATTTTACAGCAGGCTGAAAAACTGGGTATTTCTTTAAGTGATGCACAAATTGAACAGATGCTGGCCCAACAGCCAAGCTTCCAGCAAAATGGACAATTTTCTCAGACATTATATGAAAACTACTTGCGTTCTGTCGGGCTAACCAGTCAGGGCCTGATTGCAAACTTGCGACAAGACCATGCTTTAAAAATGTTAAATAGTACATTTGTAGATTATACGCTGGTCAGCAAAGTTGACATGAATCAGATTGCTAACTTGCAGACTGAGCAACGTACATTATTCCTGTCCAGCATTCCGCTAGATGAATATAAAAAGAATATTCAAGTTAGCCAGCATGACATTGCTAACTATTATCAGAAGCATAAAAACAGTTTTAAGCAGACCGCCCATGTAGATGTGGATTATATTGTCTTGTCACCCGAACAGGTAAATGCTAAAGCAGCACCTGTTACGGGTGCTGAATTGCAGCAGGCTTATGCAAATTTTGTCGAAGCTCAAAATAAGAATGCACAGCGTGAAGTTAAGCATATTCTTATTGCAACTTCTGATACCCGAAACGAAACCCAAGCGCAGAAACTCGCTAACGAGGTTTATGCAAAGATTCAAGGAGGGATGAATTTCGCACAGGCAGCTGCACAATATTCAGATGATACGGACTCTAAAACGAAAGGTGGTCTGATTGAAAGTTACCAGACAGGAGTTTATTCTGAAGCTTTTGATAAAGCTGTTCTGGGTTTAAAAGCAAATCAGATATCTCAACCCGTAAAGACCCAATATGGTTATCATATTATTCAGGCACAAACACTTGCGCAGAATATTCCTTCGTTTGAAACTGAAAAGAGCCATCTCGCTGCTGAAATTCAAAAGTCTAAAGTTGCAAACCTGTTTACTGATACGGTAAACAGTTTAAATGAAATGGTTGTTAGTAGCGATTCACTTGATGTGGTGCCTCAAGAAATCAAAGGTACACGTATAGAAACAGTTAAAAATGTTGGTTTAAATACTCGTCATCCAGTATTAAATGACCCAAGTGTGAAAACCCGTATTTTTAATGAAGATGTTAAAAATGGCGATCGTAATGTAACTAGCAATCTGCAACTTGCTACAGGGGAAGCAGTTTGGGTTAAAGTACGTGACTATCAGCCTGAAGGAGTTCAGTCGCTAGCTCAAGCTACTCCTGCAATTAAAACTAAAATAATTGACGAAAAGGCTGCTGGTTTAGCTGCCGCGAAGCTTAAAACTATGCTGGATGAATTTAAAACTCAACCAGCTCAACAGGTTTTAGCTAAACATAAAGTAGCTTTCCAGAGCGCTGGTACATTTACCCGTTCTCAAGGCTTAAAGCGCGAAGTCGAACGTGCTGCTTTTAGTGTAGCAGCCCCAAAAGCAGGTATGTGGTCTGTAACTACAGCAGCCTTGCCTAATGAGCTGGTATTGGTTGCTGTGGCAAATGTTAATAAAACCACTTCTAATGCTTTAACACCGGAACAGCTTCAGGAGCTAAGTAAGCTCTATCAGCAGTTACGTGGGCAGCAGGAGCTGGAAGATTACACCCAATATCTAAAATCTAAAGCTAAAATTAAATAGCCTTTAAAATAAAAAAAGCACTTCGGTGCTTTTTTTTATTGATCAGCTTTTTATATTAATAAGCCAGTTTTTTCGCCATCCATATTTCACAAGCATTACTATGTCCTGTATTACCTAAAGGCTGATCAAGACGTTCGAATCCTAGTCGTTCATAAAGTTTGACAGCTTGATATAAGGTGGCAGTTGTTTCCAGATATATTTTCTGGAAGTTTTGCTGTTGTGCAAATTCAAAACATTGTTGTAAAAGCTGTTTGGCCAAACCGTATCCTCGAGTTTCAGGAAGAAAATACATTTTCTGGATTTCCAGAATTGAAATATCTCCCTGTAGCGGTGCAATACCGCCACCTCCTACTATTTTTCCCTGTGTGCTCTCTACTATCCAATAGCGACTGTTGGGTTCTTGATAAATCTGATATAGATCATCCAAGATGGGATCGGAGACTGCAAAACCTGCATCACTGGCAAGGCCGAATTCCTGAGAGACAGTACGGATAATTTGGGCAATAGATGGATTATCTTTAGATTGAATAAGTCTTAAATTAAACATATTGGAATTAGTCAGAACTTAAAAAGAAGACAGACTGTTATAACAAAAAATCAGTTAGTTGTAAGTCTGTCTCTCTATAAGCGGATCTTTGCTATTTAAGTTCGCTGGAAGTTTTTCCTAACTCGCGCCGGGCAATAATCAGCTGTTGAATCTGCTGAGTACCTTCAAAAATATCCAGAATCTTTGAGTCACGTGCCCATTTTTCTAACAGTTCGTCTTCCCCATAACCTACGCTACCTGCAAGCTCTACACATTTTAGTGTAATTTCATTACCAATTCGACCTGCTTTAGCTTTGGCAATTGATGCTTCTTTTGAATTCGGTTTCTTGTTGTCTGCCATCCAGGCAGCTTTTAATGTGAGTAAACGTGCTGCTTCCCACTCCGCCTCCATTCTATAAATCTGTGCAGCGAGATATGAAGTTTGTAAATAAGGTGTAGCATAGTTCTGGTCAAGCTGTTCTTTAAAAATTTCCTTGATACGTTCCAGAGAAGCCCGGGCACAACCTACTGCCATAGCAGCCACCAGCGGACGTGTATTGTCAAAAGTTTCCATCACTCCAGCAAAACCTTTCGCTATATCAATATCCGGATTTCCAAGTAAGTTTTCAGCTGGTACACGGCAATTAATAAAACTGAAAGCCGCTGTATCTGAAGCTTTTATTCCTAATTTATGCTCTAGTCGTTCTACTTTCATACCCGCTGTACCTTTCGGTACCACAAAAGATTTGATTGCTGCACGGCCGAGCTTAGGGTCAAGCGTAGCCCAAACTACAATTGAATCAGCACGCTGGCCTGATGTTACAAAGATTTTTTCACCGTTCAGTATATAATCTGTTCCGTCTTTAATTGCTGTAGTTCGGATTGCTGCAGAGTCAGAACCACAGTCCGGTTCGGTAATTGCCATTGCAGCCCACATCCCTTTAAAGCGTTCTAACTGTGAGTCATTGGCCACTGCTGCGATGGCAGAATTTCCCAAACCCTGACGAGGCATACTGAGCAATAGTCCTGTATCGCCGTAACACATTTCCATAATGCCCAGAGCTGTGGACATATTTACACCATTTTTATTACCCTGTATGTCGGCGCCACGTTTTCCGACTGCTGCACCTGCATTCAGTCCTTCGCCCCCTTCATTCATTCCATCGATGAGAGAGGCAATCATATCCAGTTCTTTAGGGTAGCTGTGTTCAGCTTTGTCATACTTACGAGAAATAGGACGTAATACATGTAAAGCAACCTCTCGAGCTTGCTGTACCATCAGCTTATACTTTTTTGGATTCTGCAAATTCATTTTTTAACCTTTTTTATAATAATGGGCTGATTTAAGCGTGTAAGCCAGAATACAAAATCGCTGTGGCTCGCAAGTCCCGATACCAGCGCTCTACCGGATATTCCTTGGTAAAACCGTGGCCTCCTAAAATCTGTACACCATCAGTACCAATTTTCATGGATTTTTCTGCACATAAAAGCTTTGCCAGATAAGCCTCCCGGTGAAAGGGTTCTCCTGCTTCTGCAAGGCTGGCGGCATTCCAGAGCATCATGCGCATTGCCTCAATCTCAATGGCCATATCTGCAATTATAAAAGCGATACTCTGACGATGCGAAATAGGCTCACCAAATGCCATACGCTCATTTGCATAACGAACACAGTAATTTTTTACAGCCTCACAAGTGCCGATAGCCAGTGCGCACCACATCAGCTGGCCTAAATCTAGAAAAGCGCTATAGTCAAAGTCTTCATCTCCCAGCCGCTCAGCAGGAGTTTGATTAAACTTTAATGTGACAGTTTCACAGGCTTTAAGTCCCATGGCAGGATATTTTTTATAACTTACCGTACTATCGCGTATTGCTACGAATACATCAGCTTGTCCATTATAGTCAGCACTCACAAGGAGCAGATCAGCGGTTTCACCTAAGAGGACCAAGGTTTTTTCTCCAGTAATATAAAACTGCTGATCTTTAAAAACAGCCTGAGTATCTAGCTGAAAAGGGTTAAACGCCGAAGAGTTTTCTTGAGTTGCAAAAGTAGCCTTAAGATCATTGAGGTGGTTAAAAGCGGTCAGGTATTTAGCCTGAACCTGTTCAGAACCCCAGCGACTCAAGGCATTAATTGCACTAAAACCAGAAAGTAGCCCAGCAGCCAGACTGAAATCTCCTCGACCAAGCTGTTCTGTAATCAGAATATTGCTAACAATATTTAAATGGTCTGCTACTCCTCCAAGTGCTTCAGGCAAAGCATATTCATTAAGTCCTAGGTCTTTCGCGTGTTGCCAGATTTCTTGAGGAAAAGTCTCATTATGATCAGCGCGGGCTGCCAGAGGGTAAAGTATCTCCTGTGCAAATTGGTGCATACTTTCAACGAGCATCTGTTGTTCTTCACTCAAGTTTAAATCAAACAGGTTTTTTCCTTGAGGTGATAAGCGCTGTTTTTTTAGTGACTGACTTTTAAAAAACTTTTGTGATTGGCTTAAACTTTTAAAACCAGCTTTAGAGCCTTGGTAAAGTGACTTTTCAATGAGCTTTCTCAAGTTAAACTGATCAATTACTTCACTACCTGCAATTCGGGTAATCAGTGATAGGCCTAGCCCTTGTGCTTTATTCATCATTTTTGTCATATATTTTCCAGCAGTTTTTTATCGTTATGCGGGATATGCTGACATAGCTTATGATAAAACACCATGTCAGATATGACAGAAGTTGATTGGCTCTATTAGAGTATAATGATTATAGTATTTAAAAATTAAATATTTGAAATTTATTATTTATTTTTATAGATTTTATGGTGAAAAAAGCAAAGAATTGACCGGATTGACATGAAGTCATCCGGCCGGCTGTATTTAAAGGTGGTCACGAATCATTTTGCGCACATTGGTTTTAGCATTAATCACAGTCATAAAGGTATAGGCCCCGATAAATTTACGGCTGATAAACATAAACTCTTTTGGCGGTACGCTAAAATAGCGTGATGCCATTGATCTTGATGCCTGTTGCATTACGCGTGCATGAAGCTGGCTTTTCTTCCAGTCATAACGTTCCTGCTCATCCATAACATCTGGTGGTAAGTCAGGATTATTTTCTGTACTGCTGAAGGCTTCTGTAGCCAGCAGAAAAACTTTTGCCATATCAGGTTTGATACTTTGTGGAATAGAGTCAAAAAACTCATAACCTGTCATCGCCTCTACCATAGCTGTCGAGTCATGGTTATAACCTGCCTGGATCAGATTGCGCGCTACACTTAGCAGGTGCTCATCAAACTGCCGAATTGCCCCAAAATCGAGTAAAATAATCTTGTCTGCAATATCTGCGCCATTGCCGAGACGGACCAGATAGTTTCCAAAATTTGGATCAGTCTGCATCTCGCCCCATTCAAAAATTTCACGTACTGCAATTTCTAGCGAAGCTTCACCCAGTCTGTTACGACGCTCTTGGGGTAATGACAGCATAACTGGGCTGTTAATGGGTACACCACGTTCAAATGTCATGCAAAGGACTTGGGGAGCACAAAACTCATCTACAATTTGAGGAACAATATAACGTGGATCATCTTTAAGCCGCTCAGCAAAGCGCTGAGTGGTAGCCGCTTCTATACTGTAATTTACTTCGCGATGCATCATGTCCCGGACTTCATCAAACCACTGATCAAATTCACGGGTTTGCGGTACCATCCGGGTCAGTTTAAGCATGTTTTTAAAAAGGCTCATATCCGAGTCAATCGCGTCAGCCACTCCGGGATACTGAATTTTTAATACCAGCTCTTGACCATCAGATTTTCTTATTGCCCGATGCACCTGAGCTAATGAGGCTGTACCTATAGGCTCATGGTCAATCGTAAGCTGATCCAATTTAGAGCCTAATTGGTCTTGAAGATGGGCTTTAATAGCAGGCCAAGCTAAAGCAACAGTCTGGTTATTTAAGGTATTTAAAGCCTGTGTAATCTCTTCAGGCAAAAAGTGTTCACCATAAAGTGCCATCATTTGGCCAATTTTAACAATTGATCCCTTTAGCTTGCCAATTTCAGAAACCAGATAGTTCGCCTGATCTGTCATGGCTTTTTTACGTTTCTTTTCTTTTTCTTCATCACTGGCAAAGAAGGAGCCGGCATTAGCTGTTGCCCAGCGGGTACCAGCAAGTAATGAGGCTTTCGCAATCGATAAGCGTCGGTCCATAGAGGAAGTTTTTAAATTCTTAAGCTTATCGTTTTGATGTGTCATGAAAGTAAAATCCTTTAGGAGTCGGCCTGATGAGCAATTTTAACCAATATTAACCGTTATCCGCGTATTAAAACAGTTGGACTTAAGGAACGGAGAGTTAAAAAATGCTAATAGCGGAACAAAACATACTTAAGTCACTAAATAGCCTAAGCATATACTTATATAATGATATTCAATGAAAAAGTAAATCTGGCACTCTATTTCAAAAGTAGAGCAATTATCGATATTGAACTTTTAGGGGATGGCGCTGGTTCAGTAAAGTTTTATTACGTATCAAATGCTGTATGATCAAAGCTTTTACACTCTCATGCATAAACCCTAAAGCATAACCTTTTACAATGATTATACTGGGTAAAGTAAAGAAAAAATAACGTGCATCTTCTAAATTGGGCTCTGTAAATACATGATATTCAGCCAAAACTTGCTGAAAGAACAGTTTTTCATGTTGGACTTTGACCGACTGCTCGTCATTCCAGTAGGACTGACGCATAGCCAGTAAATTATTATGCTTGTAACTCATGGTAGAAATATAACAGAAGAACGTATAATAAAATATGAGGACAGTTCTTTAAGATTCAATATGGAGAGTGATAAATTGCAAAAGCAGAATTTCCCGATATATTTTTAAATTTTTATATCGAACTTAAAGAATTTTATGAAAAATCAAAACTAAGCGTTGCAACTGGTATTTAGTTTGGGGAACAAAGATGCGATTAATATTAGGGTCAGGACTTATCTTGATTTCAGCTCAGGCAGCTGCCATTGCTCAGCAAGGTTACTCTGAAACTTATACGCGCTGTATAAACCATGCGTATGGACAAACTGAAGTATTGCAGAAGTGCGTCGATCAGGAGTTAAAGCAACATAAAAAACGATTAAAGAAAAGTTATCGTGACTATTACAAGGTAAGTGGTCAGCACCAGGCAAATGTGATCCAGCAATATGAGCTTTGGGAGCGCCGTGTTCAAAGCCAATGTTATACAGCTATGGATAATCAGTTTGGTCGTCTACAACAATCACGTTGTATATTGGCGCAGGTGATTGAGCAGGCTAACTACTATGGGACCAGATATATTCCTTAAGCTATACTTCTATAACAGATAAAAATAGCCTCCCAAAAATACCGCTTTTACTGAGACAAGCATTATAAAAGCCTGCAAAAAACGGTATCATAAGGCCATTTTTGAAAAGTTGAACTTGGAGAGCCCTGAGTGGAGCGATCGACCATTAGCCCTGAACATTTACAGGAAGCTGCCGAAAATTTAACAACAATTCGTGATTTCATTCGTTTTGGTGTCTCTGCCCTGCGTCAATATGATGCACATCTGGGACAGGGGACTGAAGATTATTTTGCAGAAAGTTCAGCATTGGTATTACAAACGCTCTCTCTAGAATGGGCAGCCAATCCTGAAATCCTGGATGCAAAACTTTTACCAAGTGAAAAAGAAGAGTTTTTAAATCTGCTGGCGCGTCGTGTTAATGAGCGTATTCCTACTTCATACTTGTTAAATCTGGCTTATTTTTTTAATAAACCTTTTTATGTTGATGAACGGGTCTTAATTCCACGTTCACCGATTGCAGAATTGATTGAGAACCGCTTTGCTCCATATTGTCTTGATGAACACGGCCAGTTACGGGAAGCTCATAATAATCTTCCAGTAAATTCAGATCCGCAAACGCCGCGGCGTATTTTAGATATGTGCACAGGTTCTGGTTGCATTGCCATCGCACTGGCTTATGCGTTCTCTGAAGCAGAGGTTGATGCAACCGATATTTCCAAAGAAGCACTTGAAGTGGCTGCCATTAACACTGAGCACCATAATATGCAATATCAGGTTGCCTTGATGGAATCGGATCTTTTCTCAAAAATTCCAGCAGAAAATCAATATGACCTGATTGTTTCTAATCCGCCATATGTTGATGCTGAGGACATGGCTGACCTGCCTGAAGAGTTTCTGCATGAACCTGAGCTTGCCTTGGCTGCCGGTCAGGACGGCTTGGACCTGGTCCGTAAGATGCTGTCTCAGGCTGCAGATTATCTGACTGAAGATGGTCTGATTGTGATTGAAGTGGGGAACTCAGAATGGGCAATGAAGCAGAATTTTAATACGGTAGATTTCCACTGGCTCGAGTTTAAAAAAGGCGGCTCAGGTATTTTTGCACTGACTGCCGAGCAGTGCCGTCGCTATCAGCAACTGTTTCAAGAATCTGTTGAAGTATAAGGAAGATGAAGCATGGCGGGTAATAGTATTGGGCAACTCTTTCGTGTAACCACCTGTGGTGAGTCCCATGGAGTTGGCCTCATGGCAATTATAGATGGTGTGCCTCCAGGTATTGAGCTATGTGAAGCAGATTTGCAAAAAGATCTCGACCGCCGTAAGCCAGGAACTTCAAAGTTTGCCACCCAACGTAAAGAGCCTGATCAGGTTGAAATTGTTTCGGGCGTCTTTGAGGGTAAAACAACAGGTACATCGATTGGTTTGCTGATCCGTAACACTGACCAGAAGTCTAAAGACTATGGCAACATTGCTCAAACTTTTCGTCCTGGTCATGCCGATTATACTTATACTCATAAGTATGGTTTTCGAGATTATCGGGGCGGTGGGCGTTCTAGCGCACGCGAAACAGCAATGCGTGTGGCTGCCGGTGCAATTGCCAAAAAATACTTGGCAGAAAAATTTGGTATTGTGATCCGTGGCCATGTAACCCAGATTGGGCATGAAAAAGCTGAAAAACTGGACTGGAATGAAGTTGCTAATAATCCGTTTTTTTGTGGTGACATAGAAGCAGTTCCACGTTTCGAGGCGCTGGTAACCTCTTTACGTGAACAGGGAACCAGTTGTGGGGCGAAATTGGAAATTATTGCTGAGAACGTTCCGGTAGGCTGGGGGGAACCAGTATTTGACCGTTTAGATGCAGATATTGCCCATGCCATGATGAGTATTAATGCTGTAAAAGGTGTTGAAATTGGTGATGGTTTTGCCGTAGCTGGACAGTTTGGGCACGAGACTCGTGATGAACTGACTACAGAAGGATTTCTGGCAAACCATGCAGGCGGAATTTTAGGCGGGATTTCTAGCGGCCAGCATATCCGGGTAGCAATCGCACTAAAACCTACCGCCAGTATTACGACGCCAGGTAAAACGATCAATCTGAACCGTGAAGATACCGATGTGCTGACCAAGGGTCGCCATGACCCATGTGTGGGCGTACGTGCAACACCAATTGCAGAAGCAATGCTAGCTATTGTGCTAATGGATCACTATCTCAGACATCGTGCACAAAATGCAGATGTGATCCCTCCCTTTAAACCAATTGCCCCATAAACTTTAAATAAAGAGCCCCAATTACGGGGCTTTTTTATCGTTGAATGATTTGTATGATCTCTTGAGCAACCAGCTGGGTAAGTTGGTTCAATTTTGCTGTTGGCGTACCTTCCAGAAAGTATTTAAACTCATAAAGATGATTGTGATCAGAAATTGCAATAAAAAATGTACCCACCGGTTTTTCAGATGAAGCACTACCGCCTGGTTTTAGAAGTCCTGTACAAGCAATAATTATATTGGCGCCTTTAAATAATTTATGACCTTGGATTGCCATGGCAGCTGTAACTTCTGCCGATTCAGCTGTGTATTGTTCAATAAGCATAGAATCAACTTTTAAAACTTCAATCTTGATACTTGGGTCATAACTGACTAATCCTCCTAACAGGATATCTGCGCCGCTATTTTTAAAAATAGAAAACTGACTGGCCAGATAGCCAGAGCTGGCACTTTCAATAAATGCGATTTTTAATGCCTGTGTTTCAAGTAATGCGCAACATTTTTGAATTATGACCATGCTTATAGCTCTAGTTCTTATTTATTCTTAATTACTATATCTGAAAAACCACCTGATTCCACATTAAAGGAAACTGGCTTTAATTGAGTAATTTAGGTCGTAGAACTTGAATCATAAAGTCTTTTTAATGACCTTTAAAGGATTCTGTTGGGTTTTATAGCTTAGTTGTTGCTTTAACAGGCACTAACTACTAAAGATGCATTTCTTAAAGGAAGAAAACCTGTTAAAACTAAAAATAAAGTGTGTAAAGAAGACAGGCCTTTTATGAAAACAATAGTAAAGTACATTGTGTTAAAAAGTAAGGAGTATCAATTAGGCACGCCGTTATTTGAAGAAGAACTAGATGTGGGGAGCCAGTATTTTGACCAGATTCCAAAAATTATTAACTATCAGAATCATGACTTTTGTGTAAAGTCTAAAGAGCTCAGCCGTAAACAAATTTTTGATGATTTTGAAGAATCACAAGTTATTATTGTTAAAGTAATTGCATTAAATTGAAATTGTATAAGGCAACAGTAATGTTGCCTTTTAACTTCTATTACTGAAAAAATTATTAATAGTTTTAAGAAGGTAAATATAAATTTTCATCGCTGCAATCTTTAAATTTGTAGTAACTGAAACATGAAAAGAACAAATTATACTCATATTAAAGATTAGTAGACCAAACAAGAGTACTTAGTTGATATAAAAACATCAAAAATATATATCCCTTCTCTGCTTATAGGGAATATCATGAAATTTAAAGAAATACTTGATCTGCTGATCGATCCGGAACGTACTGGATGGATAGGCGTAAAAAAAACCAATAAATTTTTTAAATATGAAAATATCTATTTAGGTATTCATATCGGTGATAAAGCCATTATTGATATGAGTCTGGTACCTCATGGAGTAAGAGAATGTTATTGTCATTTTGAAAAAACAGGCTTCAAGCTAAAGATTATTTACACTTTTGAAGCAGACTTGGAATATGATCATAGAATACTCTCTAAGCTTAATATTTTTTGTTTTGATGGCGTAGGAGGACAGCAAGCGATTATTCCTGATCTTGACACTGAGCAGGCGCCTATTGAGTTTAAAAAAGCTTTAATAGAACTCTTAAATACAGATAAAAAAATAAGGAAATATATCTTGAATCATATTGATTTTCATCCAAAAAAAGCTTGTACAAACTAACTTTTTGTAGATATATGAGAAAATATATACCCTGTTTAAGTATACTTATATTAATCGCTAGTTTAGGGCTGATTTCCGGATGCCAGCCACCTGCCTCTGGAGAGTCCGCTGGTTTTCGTTATCCTTTTCTTTATAGTCAGCTCATGAACAAAAAGTTATCTGGCCAACTTCCTGTGCCTGTAGAAGGGGTAACAAGGAAACAACTGCAAGATACTTGGGGAGCTGCTCGAAGTGAAGGTAGAAAACATGAAGGAATCGATATATTCGCTAAACGGGGGACACCTGTGCTTAGTACAACTGAAGGTATAGTTAGGCAGGTGGGTACTAACAATCTTGGTGGACAGGTAGTCTGGGTAACTGGTCCTGATTTAACTCATCATTATTATGCCCATTTAGAGAATTATGCTGAAAATATCACTGCGGGGGATTGGATCGAAGCAGGTGAAGTGATTGGCTATGTGGGAAATACAGGGAATGCGCGCGGAACACCGCCACATTTACATTATGGAATTTATATAAATGGGCAGGGAGCAATTAACCCTTATCCTTATTTAGAACCAAACTGAAAAATGAAGTCAAACAGAGAAATTTAAAATTAATTCGCTTAAAATGGTGTCTATAGATACACTTATTAAGTGATTTTTCATTGAAAAGAGATGATAAAATGGAAAGTGGATTAGTTCAGCTTGTGGATTCTTTAAAACTTGAAAAGGAAGGGTGCGAGCCTATACTGTTAGAGCTGGGCACTGTCCTGAAAGTAGTCTATCGTACTTCTGATATTTATCTAGTCAGTACAGACGATGGCTTTACTTTTACACTTGCAGCGAGTCAAGAAGACAAGGTGTGGAAAAAAGTATAAAAGTCAAATAAACCTACGATATTTTATAATAATTAAAATATAAATTGACCTATACCAATTTAAGGCGTATAAAGCTAACTCATTGATGCGGGATGGAGCAGTCTGGTAGCTCGTCGGGCTCATAACCCGAAGGTCGTTGGTTCAAATCCAGCTCCCGCTACCAATAAAAATTTAAGGTTTATAGCCCAGTCTTCTATGATTGGGTTTTTTTATTTTTAAAATATGGGTTGCTAATCTAAAGGAAACCTGTATAATTGCCGCATAACTAGAAATATAGTTTTGTTTCAATAATCTCTCAGCTCGCAGTTTTTTATTAAATCCTTCGTCTTTATCAGATTTTAGTCTCATATATTATTTTCAAGTTATCCTAAGAGTTAAAGACTCTATTTATTTAAAAATTCAGGATTATATTATGTCTAATGTCGTAAAAGGTACAGTGAAGTGGTTCAACGAGACTAAAGGTTTTGGCTTTATTCAACAAGAATCAGGTCCAGATGTATTTGCTCACTATAGCGAAATCACTAACCAGGGTTTCAAAACTTTATATGAAGGCCAGCAAGTGCAATTTACTGTAGTTGACGGTAAAAAAGGCCCTCAAGCAAGCAACATTACTTTAGTGTAATAGCTCGTCTGCCTTAAATAATAAAAACCCATCTTTTGATGGGTTTTTTTATACAACCAACTTTACTTTAAAATATTAAACTGACGTGCGACTCGTTCTTAAAGATTCCGCCCAGTCACTATGGTGACAACGTGGACAACTCTGATCTATCTTGGTCAACATTCTGGTTTCTCCGCATTTCATGCAAGAGTAAAAAGTATTTTCTTTAAGAAGTGTAGCTTTTTGATAAGCCTTTGGAAAAATTGGAAGTCCCCATTTTATATCCTTCTTCTCAAAGAAAAGTAAGCTTAATGCTCCATCTGATTCTAATAGGGCAGTTCTGATCTGACCTAAATGTTCTACATTCTGCTGGCGCATTTCGGCAAAAAATTCATCATGAGAGAAAGTCTCTTTTTCCAAATCCTTAAAAACTAGTTTGCCATCTTCTACTACACAAAGGGGTAAGCCTTCTAGCAATGCTTCTATTTTTTTATTTTTTACCATACTCCAAGTCGTAATCCGATATAGCAGTAGAATAGTAACGACTACTGTAAACGTTTGTATAATCGGCAGTTCCTCCATAAACATCGGATCACCAGCTGCCGAACCCAAACACAAGATTATTGCAACTTCAAAGATTGAGAGTTGCCGTATGCCACGTTTGCCTGATAACCGCAGGAATATAATAATAATTAGATACATCACTACGCAGCGAATGATGATTTCTAAAATAAATTTCCAAGACGTATCTCGTATAAAGATATCTGCAAAATCCATTTAAATTTTTGCCTACCTATATGATAAAAAATCTTAATAAATAATGAGTTAATTGAACAATAACTAAATTAGAGCACGAGAATGTATGGTTTTGAGACACATTTGGTTAGATTAGTTTAAATCTTGCAAGCTGATGAGGTTTAAATTTTTATACATAAATCTAGTTAGTGCTCCTTTCTTTATTTATTAAATATGTCAGTATCATGACCGTAATAATTTTATATATGCCCAGCTTATGTCTTTGGAAACCTTTAACTTAAATTTATTCAAATTAATTAATGCGTCTGAGAATGCAACTGATTTGAGTATTAATGTGGCCATCTTTATTGCTAATGACTTGCTCTATATTATGCTAGTAATATTTCTGGTTTTATGGTTTAAAGGAAATTTTGCTAATAAAAAACAAATATTTAAAGCTTTTATTTTCACCAGTATTGCCATTGCAATCAGCCAGATTATTTCTCAGCTTTTTTATCATCCGCGCCCCTTTGTAATGGAAGTGGGAAGAACAATTATCTTTCATGTGCCTAATGGCTCATTTCCAAGCGATCATATGCTCATTTTTAGTACAATTGCCTTTTCATACTTTTTCTCTAAACAACGTATTATTGGTCTAGGACTGATTGGATTAGCTTGGCTGGTTGCTTGGTCTAGAATATATCTTGGAGTACATTTTCCTTTGGATATGTTAGGAGCATTTTTTATTGCCTTGGCAATCAATATACTAGGTTTAACCTTATGGAAAAACTATAGTAATATATTAATGCAATTTATATTAAAAATATATTATTTTTTATTTAAGAAAATAATAGATAAGGGCTATATACGATAGATTAATTTTTATTATCTTAAGATTAAATTATATAGAAATTTAATGTTCTGAATCTAGTGAAATAGAATGAATTTTTGATAAATATATAACTTATATATTTAATTTTTAATATGATATTAAAGTAGTATGATAATATATAAATCAAGACATAATATAGTTTTATTATATTTTAATTAAATTAATAAAATACTACGGAAGGTTATGGGAGATTAATTTTTTAATATCAAGTTTATATCTGACTAATTGTGGTAGAGGAAATAGAATGCTTATTCAACTTTGCTATGCAAGTGAAAGAGTAGAACACTTAAATAGTGATCTTTTGGAGGATTTAAGTAATATTTTAACTAAATCAAAACTGTTTAATCAGGAACAGCAGATCTTTGGAGTTCTTTATTATGCTAATGGTTTTTTCTTTCAGTGTCTTGAAGGAGAGAAATCTCAAGTAGAGGCTCTTTTTGTAAAAATACAAGATGATAAGCGACATCATAAAATTAAGTTATATAGAACTGTTATTATAGATGAGATAAATTTTAAAAGTTGGTCTATGAAATATGTTGAAAAAAATACTTGTATAGAACGCTTCTTTCATAAGCGTGGTAAAAAAAATTTTCAGCCTTTAGAGCTTTTACAAGAGGATATCGCTTCCTTATTAGAGGTATTGATTGATTCTATAGAGTCAGAATTGCCTAAGCGAACAAGACAAGGACTTAAATATCGTGGAGTAAACCGGTTTCTATAACTCATCCCTTCTTTGAGAGAATATATCTTTTCTCAAACTCATAGTTTAATTTTTTAAAGGTTTAATGCACAAAATATTTAACGATTTTTATTGATAATGATTATTAATTAAAGTAGGGTGGATAATAATTTTTAATCTGCTTTTTATCAAATATGGCTAAAATCTTTTTTTTGGGCAAAAAAATCTTAGAAATATTTCTTATTTTAGGCATGGCTAGTACGGTTGCAATAACTGTTCATGCTAAACCTGATCTTAAACCCTTAGGTAAAAACATTGCAGATACAGGTTCACAAGTTTATAACTTTCAAACTAAAAAATTCATCTCTAAAGATCAAAAGCGAATTTACAAGGTTTGGTTAGGTATTCCTAAGCAAAAAAAGAATCTATTAACTGGAAGTACTGCTATTTTTATGCTGGATGGTAATTCCGTAATGTCCCGCCTGAATGAACATCTACTTCAAGGTATGGCCGAGCAGGATGCACCAGTTTTAGTTGCGATTGGTTATGAGACTAATCTGCCTTTTGATTCTAAGGCGCGTTCACTAGACTATACACCTGCAGATGAAACAGGTGAGCTGGCAGCTGACCCTCGAAACCCTGAACGATTGAGTGGTGGAAGTAAGGCATTTCGAAAAATTATTATACAAGAAATAGCACCGTGGGTAGAACAGCAGGTCAAATTAGACCCTAAAAGAAAAATACTCTGGGGACATTCATACGGCGGATTATTTGTATTGGACAGTTTAATAGCTGGACAGTATTTCAGTCATTACTTTGCGGCAAGTCCTTCGTTATCATGGGCAGATCAACGTATAATGAAAAAATTAAGGAGTACAAAAGAACCTTTTGCTGAGTCTAAACAACTTATACTTATGGAAGGAGATATTACTCCTCAAAAAAATCAAAAAGTTAGTCCAAATTTTAACAAAGATATGATTGTGAATAATCGTGAGCTACTTTCCTATGTACATAGTCAAGGAGTAAGTGCCAAATTAATAATTTATCCGGAATTAAGCCACGGTGAGGTATTTGGGGCATCATTAAAGGATATATTAATGAATAAGCTTTTTTAATTTATATGACTTAATCAATCTAATAGAACTGATTAAGATTTGGTGAAATAGTTAATTTTACTTAAAAGTAATTAATAAAATTTAAAAATTTTTACTAAAAGGTAGGCTGGCAAAATATAAAAGGAAAATTTGAAGTGTTCGCTCAAAATTTCTAAGGAGAAAATATTGATACCCCTAATTTTAAATACATTATACGGCATTCTATCTATATGAAAGGTCTACTAGCACCCTAAAAATTATCTAGATGGGCATGGCAAAATATATCAGTTTATTGAAATGCCAGCCCTCTAGAGATTTAAGCCTCAATTAAGCTTAATTATTGCTGAAAAATAAGAAATTCCCAAAAAATAGGTTCAATCAACGAAGTATCTCTATTTTTGCTACGTCGATATCAGTAGGTTTATAGCGGTGGGTATCTACTTCACCCATTATGCGTACTTTTGTGCCTGGTTTAAGTTGAGAAGGAGTCGCCAGATCATCATCAATTTCAATATTTATGGTACCGGTTGAATCTTTAAACTCATAATGATCACTCTTAATATGGCGAGTTATTTTTCCAGTCAATGTAACAGCTGTTTCATCTTTTGCTTTAATTGCCTGAGCCACGGTTACCTTATTTTTAATAGCTGCATTTATAAGTTTTTGGTCATTAGTATCTGCAAATATTTGAGTAGATAATACGGAGATTAAACCTGTTACCATAATTTTGCCAAGTTTTATCATGAATTATTCCTTTCATTATTAAAATAAATTTATAAAAAATTTAGCTTAATTTTAAAATATCTATATTATTAAATTGTTATTTAATTTATAGGTAGTTGAAGTTAAATAAAATTTAAATTTTTATAAAAATATTAAGATTATAATTTTTGATACTTTTAGTAATTTTTAATTTACTTTTAAATTTATAAGATTAATTTGTTTATTGTAAGTATTAATAATTTTAAATAAATTCAGGAGATATCTTGAAAAGAATAATCTTAAGCTAAGACTTTAAATCTTTCATATATTTTTATCTACAGGAGAAGAACAAGAAAATGTATCAGTCCCTATTAGATTTATCCGGCAAAACGGCATTAATTACAGGCGGAGCCGCAGGCATAGGCCGGGCCTGTGCTTCATTATTAGCTGAAGCAGGAGCTAATGTGATGATAGCTGATCTGAATTTAGAGGCTGCTCAACAGACTGCTGAGTACATTAAAGAACAGACAGGAGGTGATATACGCAGTATCACATGTAATATTCTCAAGGATAGTGAGCTAGTAGGAGCTGTTGAAAGTACATTAGAAGCATTTGGGCATATCCATATACTGGTCAATAATGCTGGCGGAGGCGGAGGCGGTCATGAAGCGCCTGATCAGATCAGTGTAGATGATTTTGTTCGTGACTTTCAGCTAAACGTATTCGCTGCCTGGCGTCTCTGTCAACTTGTGGTTCCGCATATGAATATAGCAGGCTACGGTTCAATAGTTAATATTACTTCTATGAGTTCTGTTAATAAGAGTCCTGCTATGAGCGGCTATGCTGCTTCTAAGGCTGCGTTAAATCATATGGGTGCTAATTTAGCACATGACTTTGGGCCTATAGTACGCATTAATGCTGTAGGACCAGGGGCTATTCGTACAGCTGCACTGGCAAAAGTTCTCACTCCTGAAATTGAAAAACGCATGCTGGCTCATACCCCATTGCAGCGTTTAGGTGAACCGGAAGATATTGCTAAAGCAGTCTTATTCTTTGCTGCTCCTATATCTTCATGGATCAGTGGTCAAACCTTATTTGTAAATGGCGGCGGAGTACAAACCCTTGATTAAATTATCTCATCCTTTAAAATTTCTAATCGCAGCCCTTAGCTTTGGCTGTACAACTTTAGCTGTTAGCCAAACTAACACTACTGTAGCTTCTAAAAATTATCATATTTCCAGTACTAAACCTGGCACAATTTTATCCGCTCAGGCACAGCAGCCGGGAGCGGATTATGCACATGCCGGACAACGGTTTTTGATTAATTATCGTAGTCGGGGAGTATATGGGGAGCCCATTGTTGCCTCAGGCTTTATTATTCTCCCTAAAGGCAAAGCACCAAGACAGGGCTGGCCAGTACTTGCCTGGGCACATGGTACTACAGGAGTTGCAGACACATGTGCACCTTCAGAAGATTATGCAGGCGGACCAGTCCATAGTTATCAACAAGTCGCTGATGCTGCCTTAGATACTTGGTTAGCACGCGGTTATGCGATAGTTGCACCTGATTATCAAGGTTTAGGCACTCCAGGCGGGCATCCTTATATGAATGCTACTAGCCAATTACATACAGTAGTTGATGCAGTGCGTGCACTACATGTTTTAATGCCAGGCCAGATTAACAAGCAATGGTTAGTAATGGGTCATAGTCAGGGAGGAGCAGCTGCATTAGCGGTAGCTGCATATGGACAAAAAGATGCACCTGAACTTAACCTGAAGGCGGCACTGGCTCTTGCACCAGGCGGATATCAGTATGAGGGTATTGCTGAGTATGCCCAAACTCATCCTAAACCTGACACCAACGTTGCTGCTTTTTTTCCAATAGTTCTACTCGGCGCTCAAGCTGCTGACCCTGCTATAAATCCTGATAATCTGGTAAGTCCAGAAATGCAGCTTTTACTTGATCAAGGACGTAAACGCTGTCTGAGTGAAATGCAAACAGAGCTAAAGCAGTCGCCAGATCGTATATTTAAGCCAGAAGCCAATTTAAAACCATTGCTTGATTACCTTAAATTGCAGTCTATTGAGCGTATGACTCCTACTGTACCTCTCATGCTTGTACAAGGCACGAATGATCAGCTGGTAGATCCACGCGGAACCTATGCTTATTATCAGCAAGTTTGTAAAGCTCATAAACCAGTTGTATACCATTCTATTAATGGAGGTGACCACCGAGATGCAGTACGTCAAAGTCCAAATTTTTCAGCAGAGTTTTTAAAGACTCTCAATAATGAAAAAATACCAACTTCTTGTTCGACAAAATAATAGTTAACTTAATAAAAAATTATTTCTAGAGAGATAGTTTGAAATAGTATAATTGTATTAATGATGAGACACTGAAATTAAGATTATTTCAGTGTCTTTATAATAATTGGGAATTAAAAATATATTCTAATAGAATATATTTTATTAAATTAAGAGGATTTAAATTCCCGAGCTTGAGTATGGAATATCTAACCTATAAAAATAATTTTAAGTAATTTATGTAAATAAGCAACTTTATAAATTTAATAAATATAATAAATATAAGGCCTTATTTTTAAGGAGTATAATTTTAAATTACATTTATATTATTTGATACATTCTTGGAATATATATTTAAAAGAAAGGTGTATGTTAATAGAACTAGATAGGAATCTAGCCACTCTATTAAGATTATGAGGAATTTTAAAATGTCAAATCAACAAAATCAGCAAAATGATCAACAACATCAACAGGGCCAACAGAATCAGCAAAGTGGTCAACAAGGTCAGCAGAGCAGTCAACAAGGCCAGCAGAATCAGCAAAATGATCAACAACGCCAGCAGGGTCAGCAGAGCAATCAGAATGACCAGCAGAATCAGCAAAATGATCAGCAGCGTCAACAGAATGATCAAAATCAGAATGATCAGCATATGTAATAGTAAATATTAGCAAGCTGAACCTTCGCCTGTTAAAAAAGCCCTCTCTTAAAGTCTGGGCTTTTTTATTTTAATATAAAAAATTATTTAACTATAGTTACTAAAACAATCTTAACTTAAACTTCTTAATGTTTTAGCTTGAAATAATTAAAACTTTAGTTTTATAAAAACAAATATATTAACTAATGTTACGTTTTTACATCTTTTTTAAAAATACTAGTATTTAAAATAATTAAAAATTTTTATTGAAAAGATGATTATAATGAAAAAGAAGTTAATAGAGACTAGCAGGAAATCTTATAAATTATGGTTTAACTCTATGTCTGATCAGGAAAGAGAAGAATTAAGTGCAATAGGTATACAGTGCAGAGCCGATGCTCAGTTTTTTAAACAGGAAATTTTAGATATTCATAGTCACTTAAATAATCTCAAGTTAAAAGAGAATAGACTATTATTTAATAAATTTATTAATAGATTTCTTGCACTTATTCCAAAAAATATCCATTCTTATATTGATAGGGAATCTTTAGAAGCAGACTCTGATTATCGGGCTTGGCTAATTAATCGGCAAATGTTTGTATTTAACTATCTTATTGCAAAAAGTAATTTCGATTTAAGTAAAGGTGAGAACTATAGTCATATTTTATGGTCTCCTGTGATTGATAGTGCTACTCCTCAACAATGTTATGACTTCAATAATAAAATTTTTAAAATTACTGATATAGAATTTCAAAGATCAGCTACAGAACACTGGAGTAAACCAAAAAAAGGCTGTAAATGTAGTTTGATATCTATAAATAATCGTCAAGCTGAAAAATATATAAGTTTATAGATTACAAGATAGGCTAATAAAATTTGCAGATGGTCCTGATATATTTTATCTTATAGACTCTAACTAAAAGTATATTATTATTTAGTACTCGTAAAATATAAAAATAGAGTAAGAATAAAATAATTATCTTTACGTAGGTATTGCATTATCCATATGGAGCACCTCATATCTCTAAACTCTCAACATTAGCAAGTAACTTTAAGTACTTCTGTACCAGAGGCATTCGAAGAAATGATTTCGTTATTATTTTAGTAAAATACCAGATTAGATACATAAATTTTAAGTCATCTTCGTGGTCTCTTTCAGAAAACGCGGTAGTTCAAACAGCGGGTGTTTTAATTAAGCCTGTTAAGGTTTATATAAGAAAATTTTATATGAGACTTCGAATATCTTTAGAAGAAGTAGTTCATTAAAACCATAGAGTCTTTAGCGAATCAAAGATAAAAAGCCACTCAATTACTCAATATTTGTTCATATATAGTAGCAAATATTTCTTATGATACATTTTTTGGATTATCATCAGGCTTCATTAAAAAGGTTAACTGTTGAAAGTAAAAATAGTTTTTTGTTAATTTGGTTCCATAGTTCTTCAAATAGTGTGCTATGACATTGCTGTTGTAGAGAGCTAATGAGTATTATTCTTTATGGTTTAACTTTGCATAAAGCTTGCAAGATCCTTAGCGTATTGATTTATGTTACGACTTTCCCAAAATCGGGAAGAATGATCATGATAGCCGTAGCTAGATGTAAGAAAACTATAGGTTGCCGGATAAGCCGTTTCACTTTTAAATGCATGATGACAAAATGGCCAACGATGTAACAGGCCAATAGGTGTGTCTTCATCTTAATCTTCATAAGAAAGATAAGTAGCATCACTGATGTTAATAGAGTTGTGGTTCATCATTTGTTCATACAGGAAAAAGATAATTTATATAAGGTCGGTTTTTAAAGTTTTCTATGTGGGTTTTTATATGTCTGGTTTGGAGGTGAACGTGAGTGATGTAAGATTGTTGTATGTAAGTAAGTTAAAAGACTGTGCCAATCCAATGAATGAATTATTCAACATTCTTACAGAAGCATTAGATTTTAATAACCCTAATCAAATTTATGGAGCCCTTTACTACGGTAATAATTATTTTGTTCAGTGTCTTGAAGGAAACAAAGAAAAAGTAGAACATTTATTTTATAATAAAATTTTAAGAGACATACGTCATGAACAATGTGAAATTATGTCTTTTGAGAATATAAATGAACGTTTATTTTCAAATTGGCATATGAAATATGCAATTTTCCATAAGGATATATTAAGATTTTTTTGTGAACATCACCTTGATGAGTTTAATCCATATTTACTTAATACTGGAACTATACCTAATTTTATAGATCTTCTAGCTAAACAGCCAGATAGCTACTATAGCTTAAAGCAAAACTGCTAACAGCAAATAGACTATATAGCTTTAGAAGCTATATAGTCTAACAACTTGTATTAAAAAATAAGCTATAAAATATTTATAACTAGAAGATTATATTAAATATATTTATGTCGATAAAAATAATATTAAAACTTACAATATGCTTACCAGATTTTGAATAAGATAATGTTATAAATAAATTCTTCTAATGATATTAGGTTCTAAAGTTTTTGATAAAGCATCATGAAAATTTCTGTCCAGACTTATATGATTACCTTTATAGCCAGACTTTAAAGGCATATAAACCTGTAAAGTCGAAAGAACGAAATAAGATTTTATTCTTGGCTAAAGTCATAGAAGTTTTTTCAAACCTAGAAGCGATAGACTATGATTTAGAAATTGGAGCTATTAGTATAACATTAGAAATTAATCTTAAGTTCTATACCTTTTGGAGTGTAGAGATGCCGAGGATTGAAAATAAAACACAATTTGTAAAATACCTTGGCTCTCAACTGGAAAATATTTTTTTAAAAACTTAAATAATGAGTTTTTATATTTAATTATATAGCATCATTATTCCCTGTTAAATTAACAAACATTAACATAAAAATTTATTTTAGATCAACTGATTATTAAACTAAATGAATTTATAAAAATTAATTTTTTGAGGTTACTATTTTAACCTTAGAGTACTAAGACCGTCTTTTTGTTTAGCCAGTAAATTAATAAAAGGAGAGATAGTATGGTTCGTTAATAAATAAGGATTAAAAGCTTCTAGATGATGATCTTTAAAAAAGTGCATGACTTCCTTGTTAAAAGCTGCATATTTCATATGCCAATT